>NZ_FTMS01000009.1 GCF_900156105.1 Alkalispirochaeta americana | reverse complement strand
GGTTCCGACGAGATCCAGCAGGCCGTGACCGCCGTGGAGCAGATGAGCGGCAAGAACGGTGAGGGCATTGCCCGGGTCAAGGGCATTGTGGACCGCTTTATTGTGGAGTAAGTACTGTGGCTTTTTCGTATCATCCCGAAACACTTCTTGAAAGAGATTCCTCCCGATCCATCGCGGAGGCCCGATTCCCTGGCGGGTTTTCTGTCCCCGAAGAAGCACTCACCATCGAAACTGCGGGCACTGTTTTCTCTCCACGGATAATTTCACTGACCAAGACCTACGGGAAGGATCTTCAATTGTCCCAGACAACCCTTCTTTCCCAGGCGTTGCGGGCAACCCTCATCCCTCTGGCGGAAGAGCGTTCCCAACGGGCCCGGGAACTGGCATCGGGCCATGCAAAAGGCGGAGAGCCTCTGCGGGAGACCCACGTGGCCTACGCTCCTTTATGCGAGCCCCGAGGACGTGCGGGGTCTCTTGCTGTGACTGGCGCTGCCGTGGTGTTGCCCAGGGGGCTCGCTCCGGCGGAGGAAGAGGAACTCCGGCAGATTCTGGATTCTGCAGCTCAGGGGGAACGGGGAATCGTACTGACTCTGGGGAGGCTCGGTCTGTTCGGACTCAAACCTCTCCCGGCAGGTGAAATCTTCCTTTCCTCTGGAGGGGGGAGTGACCGCATTGATGGTATTAGCGAATTTGATGAACCGGAGGATTTCACCGGACCATCCCAGGTTTGGGACAGTATTACCCCCGTTGTAATGGACAGAAGGCAGCGAAACCGCCAGGTGGACGCCGATGAATGGGCTCGAAAGCAAGTGTCGCTGCTCTGTACAAAAATCGGACTCCCCGAGCCGGAGCAGGTTCTTGTCGATTCAGTGCCCTTCCACCCGGGATCGCTTGCGGTAAAGCGGTTTCCCCCAATTCGCCTGAAAGACGGAAGCAGCCGGAGAATGGTTCACGTGCGGTGCGTTTTTCGGAGAATGGTGCAGGGGCCGCTTCTCTTGGGGTCCGGGCGGTTTCGGGGTTACGGGCTGTGCAAGCCCCGGAAGTAATACGCAGTAGAAAGTAGTAATAAATGGCTCGAACAATTCGTTCAGAAGGAGATTGACGTTATGTATCGGTTCAGGTCCCTCCAGGGACGCATGATCGCCTGTTTTGGAGGAGCTGCGGTTCTCCTCCTCTCTCTTATGGGAGGGCTTCTCTTGTGGCAAATGATGAGGATTCAAAGTGAAACTATCCGGGATATGTCCCGGGAAATTGTCTCGGCCCGGGGGGCTGAGACTGGTCGATGGCTTGAAGGGAACATCGACCTGGTTCAGCAGTATTCCCTGCAACCCGTGATTCGCCAGGGAGACCTTGAGGAGATCCGGTCGTACCTGCTGGATCTTCACTATTATCTGCCGGGACACCTTGAAAATCTGAGCTTTGTCGATACTCAGGGAAACCTTATCACCAGCCAGGACGTGAGAGGAAATCTTCTTGATCGAGGATATATTCAGGATATCTATTCCCGAGGGTACCGGTACGCTGTCAGTAACGGCCTGATCAGCAGAAGTACTGGTAACCCCTTTGTGGCCATTGCCCACGAGGTCCGGGATCATCAGGGGGATCTGGTTGGGGCGGTAATCGCTTCGGTTGCCCTCGAAGATCTGAGCGTGATAACCCGGGACATGCACTTTGGTCAGGAAGGGTTTGGCGCGGTTGTGGATGGCCAGGGAATAGTCATCGCCCATCCAGACCCCGACATCGTCATGGAACTTAATGTTATGGACGCTCCCGGATATGTGAACCTGGATCGAGTGGGAGAGAGAATCCTTCAGGGAGACTCGGGGAGAGAAGATTTTGCCCGTCCCGACGGTACCCGGATGCAGGCCATTTTCTCGGCAATTCCCGGATCTTCCAACTGGGGAATGGTTTATCTCCTTCCTTTTCGCGATCTCCACGCGCCGATCTACCGGATGATAGCGGCAATTATACCCCTGGTACTGTTTGCTCTGGTTGGAATCATGGTGGTGGGTCGTCTTCTTGCCGGGTGGGTGGGCAACCATGTCCACGAAGCAGCTGATTTCATGGATCTTCTGGCTTCGGGGGACCTGACCCAGGACGTTGAAGAGCAGGATTTGGCGTTACGTGACGAGATCGGTACGATGGCCCACGCCTTTGACCGGATGAACCGAACCTTGCGGGAAGTGGTGGCGGGAATCCAAAGCTGTTCCCTGAAGGTCTCCTCCGGGAGCGAGGCCCTGCTCGGGATCGGTCAGGACACAGCCCAGGGATCCCGCCAGATGGCGGCCATTGCCGAGCAGTTGTCGCAAGGAGCATCGGAGCAGGCCGCATCGGTGGAGGAGGTTTCAGCCTCGATGGAGCAGATAGCTGCCAATATTCGCCAGAGTTCCGATAACGCCGAAATGACGGAAAAAATTGCTCTGGAATCTGCCCGGAGAGCCCGGGATGGCGGGGTCGCGGTCCAGGCTACGGTGGAAGCCATGAAGCAAATCGCCGAAAGAATTTCTGTTATCGAAGATATCGCACGAGAAACCAATATGCTTTCCCTGAATGCGGCCATAGAAGCTGCCCGGGCAGGGGAGAACGGGAAGGGCTTTGCCGTGGTGGCTTCCCAGGTGAAAAAACTTGCCGAGAACTCGGCCAGTGCGGCCCGGGAGATTCGTACAGTGAGTACCGATTCCGTGGCTACTGCCGAGGGTGCCCGACAGGTTCTGGATGCTATGGTTCCAAACATTCGCCGTACGGCCGATCTGGTGCAGGAAATAAGCTCCTCCAGTAAAGAGATGAGTCAGGGGGCAACTTCGGTGAGCGAGGCCCTGGTTCAGTTGGATCAGATGGTTCAGCAGACAGCCTCGGCCTCGGAAGAAGTGGCTGCTACCAGCGAAGAACAGTCAGGCCAGACCGCTACCTTGGCCTCGGCGGCGCAGGATTTGCAAACCCAGGCGGAGCACCTGAAGGAACTGGTCTCCCGGTTTCGTGTTCATTCATGAGAGGGGCTGGAGTGGTCACTTCGTGACGGACCAGGTGAAACTGCGGATTTTTTTCGAAACTCCGAGGGTGTGCATCCGTAGCAGCTCCTGAAGGTTGCGTTGAAGCAGGATTTTGAACGAAATCCAGACATCCGGGCTATTTCTGTGAGAGGAGTAGCCCCGTGCGAGGAGGAAATAAGTAACCGTCGGGCGTATTCTGCGCGATAGCCGTTCATGTAGTGGGAAAAGCGCTGACCCAGTACGTTGTTTATCGCATGGGAGAGATTGTGGGGGTGGACATCCATCTCCTGGGCCAGATCTCCGGGAGAGAGGGCGGGGTCCAAAAAGGCCAGGGTCCTCCGGATATGCTCGTCGGCCTGGCGGGCAAGCGCCTGAGCTGCAGAGTCGGAAAGGTCGAAATGCTCCTTCGAGTCCTGGGGTGCGTCGGCTGCGGTGGCACCTCCGGTATTATCAGCCTGGCTCGCTTCTTCTGTCTGGGACCGATCCAGCCCTCGTCTTTGGGGAGTTTCTGAAGGAGCCAGGAGTGTTCCGTACCGGATGCCCTGATAGGCCAGGAGATGGATTGCGACAAAGAGAAGCGCTTCGTTCATTCTGCGCGTGAAGAGAATGATCTCCGGCGATGCCCCCAGGATGAAGGCACCGGTCATAAAGGTAAAGATTCCCAGGACCACCGCCACCGCCACAAGGATGTTGCTCAGCCACGACAGTTCCTCTCTGCGGGATGAGGGGGCGCGAAGACCGGCCGTGGGGTTCCAGACGGTCAGGGGGGGACGGGTTGATCGCTGGATAACTGCCAGGGTGCAAATCATGTAAACAAGAAGGTGAACAATCTGAAGGATGATCGCCATCGAGTAGAACTGTGAGATCCACCTTGTCTGTTCCCAGAACAGTATTTTTTCGCCTCCGCTACGCCCCATAAGGGGCACGAGGAGGACCAGGTGTACGTAAAACGGAGTCAGATGCAGGGCTGTTCTGAATCGGGAAGGGGTGGAGTGCCCCAAAAGCGCCCAGGAAAAGCCGAAGATGAGCGGTCCATAGAGCAGGCGGAACGAAAAGGTGAAGGGCAGAAGATGCGGAGCGATCCGGTAGGAAAGACTGTCCTGATACCAGGCCGAGGCGAATCCGGCAGAGAGCGCCAGGAAAAGGGCCAGAAGCCAGGGAGCTGCGTTATAATGGGGAGTTCCCCGGGGATGTTTCCGGTAGGTTTTCCAGGAAAGCAGGCCAAAGATGAGGCAGTTGGTGCTTCCCAGCAGGGAGACAACGCTGAAAGCAATCAAGCCGGGTTGTGTAGCGGGATGTGTCATGGGATAATTCCTGAAGATCGTCCGAAAGAGGTTTCCGGGATGTGTCCGGAGAAGACCGATCGCCTTTCGTTGAGTAGTATTGTGCGGGATATGATGGCGGGAACGTCCAAAACAAGCGTCCTGAATTGTCGGCGCGGACGCCTCCGGAAGGAATATTCGCTTTTCCTGGTCGACAAGGCAGGACATGATCTTTCTGCCGGGTTAATAATGGTCCTCCGTATCAGTTCCATTGTACAGGAGGTTTTGTGATAAAGGGCTGGAACATTCGCTGGATCACCAGCGTTCCTTTCTTCTCGCTCATTGCCCTGGGATTTGTTACTGGCTGGGCGCTCTATCTGGCAGGGTCCCGCGCCGTTGTTCGTGATCTGGTGCAGGAGCTCTCTCGCGAGACAGCGCTCTCCGTAACAAGAGAGCTCTCGTCCTTTCTGGAGTCGGCGCAGAACGTTTCCGAGGTGAATGCAACGTATCTGGAGAACCTTCCCGATGAATGGCCGCTGGAGGAGCAGATTCATGGGGTGTTTCTGGATCAGTTGGAGCGTTGCCCGGCCCTGGCGATTATCTCGGTGGGGTATCTCGACGGCGAATACTACGAAGCGCAACGCCAGTCCGGGGGGGATATCCGCTTCGGCTACGCCGGAGATAGTTCGGGCGGGGTCCTCACCTTCTGGCCGTCCCGGTCTCCTTCGTCTGATTCTGCATCCCCTGTCCCCGGGGCCGCCTCCGGTTCCCTGGGAATCGATCCGGCCCGCTACGATCCGCGAGATCGCCCCTGGTTCCAGGGAGCGCGTGCAGCCGATGGACCGCTCTGGTCCGAGGTGTATCCTCTTTGGTCTGATGGAGATCTGGTGATTACCTCGGCGGTGCCCTTCGGGGGATTTCCCGGAGGGGTGACCTCGGTGGTGGTCACGCTGGGTCAAGTCGGTGCCTATTTGAGCTCCCAGATCGCTCCCGAACGGGGTGTGCTTGTCGTTTTCGACGAGCACCAGAGGGTTGTCGCCGCATCGCGGGATCATGCCGCGCTTCAGCCCCTTTCGGGGAGTGGTGATCCTCTTCTCGAAGAGATCGCGTCCTTCCTGAAAAACGGGAGATTGTTGCAGGAGGGCCGGTCTTCTCCGGGATTGCCTCCTCTGGTGGTGGATGTTCAAGGTGAGCGTCTTCATGGCGCGATTCTTCCTCTGGCCAATCCCTCTCTGAAAGGAAATGATGCCCCCCGCTGGAAGGTTGCCGTTTTTATCCAGGAAGGGTATTTCACCGCTCCGCTGGTCGAGGCAGACCGGTTTGCCCTGTACGTGATGGGGATACTCTTTTGCTTTTTCTTCCTTCTGGCCTTTGCCGTCGCCAAGATAATCACGAGCCCCCTCCAGCGGTTGCAGGTTCTGGCCGAGCAGATGGATCTCCGGAATCCTCTGCCCTCGAAAGAGCTGGAGCAGCTGGGGCTGTTCCGTAACGAGGTGGGCGCGCTGGCACGGAGCCTCCTGGCCATGAGTTCCCGGCTCCATGAAGATTACTCCATAATCAGAACCAGTCTGCACGAAAAGGAGAGTCTCCTCCGTGAGGTCCACCACCGGGTGAAGAATAATTTGCAGATCGTCTCCAGCCTTCTGAGCCTCCAGGCCTCCCGGGCTGATCAGGATGCGGAGCTGCAACAGCTTCTGGAGACCTGTCAAAACCGTCTTCACGTAATGGCCTCGGTTCACGAGATGGCCTGTGGGGCCGAAGATGTCTCTGCCATCGAGATGGAAGAGTACCTCACCAGGGTGGCCGCTTCCTGCGGTGCCTTCCGGCAGGGGGTGGCCTTGGATATCCGGGTTCGGGGGGTCTTTTTGCCTCTGGGGGACGCTCTTCCCTGCGGCTTGATCGCCCATGAGCTGGTGGAAAACGCCTTTCGCTACGCCTTTCCCGGGAAGCGATCAGGGCAGGTCTCCCTCGAGATGTATCGACGTAACGGGAACTGCGTCCTCTCGGTCCGTGATGACGGTGTGGGGATTCCCCCTGAAAAAGCCCCCTCTTTTCCCCGTGAGGGGCTTGGCTTTGCCCTGGTGAACGTCCTGGCTGAGCAGCTCGGTGCGGTTCTGCAGCGGGAGACCGACCAAGGGGTGGCCGTGACAGTCTCCTTCGAGCCATCGTCTTTTTTGTCGGCCGTTGACCGATAAGGATTCTCCCGGTATTATGGGGGCAGTAGTACGAAGACCGCATTTTCGACGATCGCAGAGCGCTGAGGGAGGAAACGATGGAGCATCCAAGGATTATACAGGGCGGCATGGGAGTAGGTGTTTCCGACTGGAGGCTTGCTCGTGCTGTAGCACTTGAGGGGGAAATGGGGGTTGTCTCGGGGACCGCCCTGGACATACTTCTGACCCGTCGGCTTCAGCAGGGAGATCCCGGAGGGCATATGCGGCGCGGTCTTGCGGCCTTTCCCGACCAGGAGGTGGCCCAGCGTATTCTGGCCCGCTATTATCGGGAAGAAGGGACTCCCGATTTCCACCGGTTTGAAAATCCTCCAATGATTACGGTGGAACCCTCTCGTGAGGTAGAGGAACTCCTGGTGGCGGCTAACTTTGTTGAGGTGTATCTTGCAAAGGAAGGGCACTCGGGAGCGGTGGGGGTGAACTTTCTGGAAAAGATCCAGCTGCCCAACCCTGCGGCGATCTATGGCGTTATGCTGGCCGGTGTTGATTACGTTCTTATGGGGGCGGGTATTCCTCTGGAGATACCAGGGTTGCTCGACGCCTACGCCCGGGGCGAGGCAGGCTCGATCACTCTGGCCCTGGAAGGAGCAGAAAAAGGTGAAACGCTCCTGCGCCACTTTGATCCCGCCCGGGTTCTCTCGTCACCTCCTGCACAGTTGAAGCGACCAGCTTTTCTCTCCATCGTTTCTTCGAACGTCCTGGCTCAGACGATGGTCTCCCGGGCTTCGGGAAAGGTGGATGGAATCATTGTGGAAGATCACACGGCAGGGGGGCATAACGCGCCTCCCCGGGGACCCTTGCATCTGACCGACCAGGGAGAGCCCGTCTATGGTCCCAAGGATCAGGTTGATACCCTGCGGATGACAAAAATGGATGTGCCCTTCTGGATGGCCGGGTCCTGTAGCGATGAGAATTCGCTGGAGCGCTCCGAAAAGGCGGGAGCCTGGGGGATTCAGGTGGGGACGCTCTTTGCCTTTTGCCGGGAGTCGGGTTTTCTCCCGGAGCTGAAAAAGAAGTTTCTCCAGGCTGTAGAGGCGGGGAAAATGCGCGTCTTCACCCATCCTGGAGCTTCTCCCACGGGGTATCCCATAAAGATGGCCCTCATGGAGGGGACTATAGCCGAGGAGGCTCTCTTCGCTCAGCGAAAACGGGTCTGCAATCTTGGGCTTCTCCGGCATCTGTACAAGAAAGAAGATGGCGTCATCGGGTATCGCTGTCCTGCCGAGAGTCCTGAGCTCTTTATCCGCAAGGGCGGTGATCCCGAAACACCCCAGGATGCCCGGTGCCTGTGTAACGCCCTCATGGCGGCGGTTGGAGCGGCCATGGAATATGCCGGCGGGTATCTGGAAAAGCCCCTGCTGGTTCCGGGAGAGTACCTGGATTCGTTGCGGGTGCTGATTCGAAAAATTGGTCTGGATTATACCGCTGCCGATGTGATCCGCTTCCTCGATTCGAGCCGGGGTGAGGAGACCTGTTCCTCCTGACCTGCCCCGATGAGGCTCTGTGGCGGGAGTGCCTCCCACAGAGCCTTTGGCGGCGGTAGCAACAAAACCTGATCTTGGCTATGCTTGCTCCGTGAAATTAGTTGTCTTTATCCTGAACAATGAGGATCTTCTGGAGCGAGTTCTGGAGGCCTACGTCGAGGCGGGTATTCAGGGCGCCACAATTCTCGATTCCGAGGGTATGGGGCGCTTTCTCTCCTACGAAGTGCCGCTCTTCGCCGAGTTTCGCCGCTTCATGAAGGGCAATAAACCCTACAACAAGACGATTATCTCGGTTGTCCCCAATGTTGAGGCTATCCCCCGGCTGGAATCGCTCCTGGACCAGGTGGTGGGGGGGCTCTCTTCGGGGGGGACAGGGATATTTTTCACCGTTCCCGTGGACTACGCTGCGGGCCTTATCGATCATTCCCGGGAGGGAACAGAATCATGATGATTTCCTCGCTCCTTGAGGTCCGGACGATTGAGCTTGATTTTGCGAAACGCCGGCGACAGCACATTGTTGAGCGCCTTGTGGAGCTTGTTGCAGGAGTTCACCCTCTGGAGGATCAGGGGCGGCTGGTTCGGGAGATCCTGCAACGGGACAGCGAGGTCAGCACGGCTATCGGCGACGGTGTGGCGATTCCCCACAAGCTGACCCCGCTGGTATCGCAGCCTCAGGTTGCCTTTCTCCAGACCCGAAAGGGGGGGCATTTTTCATCGCCCGATGGAATACCGGTGCGGCTCTTTTTTCTGTTGCTGGCGCCGGAGGGATCTGTGAACGAACATCTGCGGACTCTGAGCAAGCTTGCACGCCTTCTCCATGATGCCCGGTTCAGGGAAGAGCTTCTGGAAGCAACCGTCCCGCAGGCAGTGGTGGAGATGATCCGTTCCCGTGAGGGATAAGTGCTGAGCAATGAGAAGTTCCACAAAATGGGCCGTTGTCCGGGTATGTATTACCACGTGCTATCTCTTTGCAGGGTGGTTGCTTTTTACCGGAAGCCTTGACCGGGAATCGCTTGTTCTGGGCGGACTTTGCTCCTTTCTGGTGGCTCTCTTGACCTTCGACTCCTTCATTGCAGAGACCGAGGTTGCCTGGCGAAGCCTCGTCCCGCGGATGCACTGGGGAATCTGCTATCTTTTGCTGCTTCTCTGGAAGATCTACCAGTCCAGTTTTGTCATGGCCTGGATCATGCTGAGCGGCTCCTTTCGCCCCCGGGTGGTTCATTTCCGGACACGCCTGCGTAGCGATATTGCCCGGGCAATGCTGGCCACATCGATCACCCTGACCCCCGGCACGGTAGCTTTGGAGATGGACGAAGACCACCTGGTGGTGCACTGGATGAGTGCTTCAACCTCGCACAGCCGCCATGCTGGTGTGTTGATCATGGGAGGGTTTGAAAAGCTTTTAAGGCGCTTGTGGGGGTAGCGTGATGGATCCTGTGCGATTTCTGATTTATGTCTTTTCTGCAACCACGGCGCTCTCCATGGTTCGTGTCGTTTTGGGTCCTTCCGTAGCGGACCGGATGGTGGGGCTCACCGTGGTGGCTTCGCAGGTCCTGGGGTTGCTGGTGCTCATCGCCGTTGACCAGGGCCTCACCTTCTATCTCGATGTGGCGCTGGTTTACGATATCTTCGGCTTCATCGGGATTCTTGCGATCACACGCTATGTGGGAAACAGGGAGGAGCAGCCATGATTGTCGCTGGATTAGGCTGGTTCTTTTTCATTCTGGCAGCTTTTTTCGCGATCCTCGGAACGCTGGGAGTTCTTTTCATGCCCGATGTCTACAGCCGCCTTCAAGCGGGTGCTTTGAGTGGAACCACGGCGGTTGTTTCGCTTCTGATCGGCTCAATTTTCTGGGTTGATCCGGGCCCCTTCACAGGGCGGCTTGTGGTGCTTCTCCTCTTTTTCCTCGTTTCGAGCCCCACGGCAACGCATATTATCGGCCGCTACGCCTGGCGGGAGCGCATTATACCCTGGCGGGGGTCGCGATGATCGAACTTCTTCTGACGATCCAGCTGATCCTGTCCCTTCTTGCAGTGACCGCCCGGAAGGAGCTGGTGGGCGTTCTGGCGCTGGGGCTCTTTAGTCTGGTGAGTACCGTTCTGTTTTATTTGATGGACGCTCCCGATGTGGCGCTCACCGAGGCGGCCGTGGGGGCTGGTGTTACCACGTTGATTTTCGTGTGGGTTCTTCGTCATACCAGATCGGTATCAGGGAGGGCTCAATGAGAGAGGTTGCGCGACACCTCCTGGTTCTGACCCTGGTGGGTCTTCTTGGCTGGGTCCTCCTGGGTGCGCTGGTCCCTTCCCCGGGCGAGGAGGCTGTCGGGGCGGGGCGGGCAGGGTTCCTCACGGCCAGCGAAGAAGAAACGGGAGCGATCAATGTGGTGAGTGCCATCTACCTTGCCTTTCGCGCCTACGATACCATGGGTGAGGCGATCGTGCTGATGCTTGCCGTGGCGGGCGTCAGCTTCTTTGCGGGTTCCGGGTCCGGGGGAAAGAAATGAATCGACGAACGGAGCTTCTCGATGTGATTTCCCGAAAACTGGCACCCTTCGTGATGGTCTTCGGGTTGTACCTGATTGCCTACGCTCACCGGTCTCCCGGAGGCGGGTTTCAGGGCGGGGTTGTGATTGCCTCGGCGGTGATCTTGCTGGCCCTGGGCCGGGATATTTACGACGTGGAGCGGCTTTTTCCTCTGAGGGCGCTTCATTTTGTCGAAGTTTTTGCCTTTTTTCTGGTCCTGCTGGTTGCTCTGGGAGGGGTTTTTTTCTGGGGAGGCCTCTTTTCCTATCCCCCGGCGGCCGGTAGCGACCGGTTCTGGCTCCCCCCACGGCTGGTTCTCTCGACGTTGAATGCTCTCATCGGGGTCAAGGTAGGAAGCGGTGTGACCCTTCTGGCTCTTACGCTCTTTGAAGACGACCGGAGGCGTCCCTGATGATTCTGGCAGAGATCTTCCCGGTCAGACTCATCCCGCTCGACGTGGTTTCGGCTGGAGGTCTGGCGTGGTATCTGGCGGGAGCGATCTTTCTGGTAGGGCTGGCGGGGCTCCTTCTTAACCGCCGGGCTGTGACCAAGGTGATCGCCCTGAACGTACTCAATAGCGCTTTGGTGCTCATCTTCATACTTCAGGGAAAACGGGCGGGCCAGGATGCTCCCATTCTTTTTCGGGGAGACGAGATTCCCGTTGACCCTCTGGTGCAGGCTCTGATGCTCACGGCGATTGTGGTGGGGGTCTGTGTTACGGCCCTCCTTCTGGTTCTGATTCAATGTATCTTTGATGCCACGGGAACTACCGATATCCCGAAAATCGAGATGTTTTTCCGCCGGAAGGGGGGGGGTCGTGGGAAGTGATCAGGCACTGCTTTTTCCGGTTCTGCTTCCCCTGGCGGGAGCTGTCCTGGGGCTTCTAGCTGAAACCTGGCACGCCCGGCGGGTGGGGTGGGCCTGTGCCCTGACGGGAATCGCCTCGGGTTTTGCGGTCTTTCTGATCCTGGCGCTCCGGGGCTGGTCTTCGGGCGCGCTCCCTCTGGAGGGGGTGGTCGGGGGCTGGGCTCCGGAGGTGGGTATCCTCCTGATTCTTGATTTTCCGGCGGCTGTCTTTGGGCCTCTATTGTATGGGGTCAGCTTTTTTATTCTCCTTTTTGCTTCCGGAGATCGTTCCCTGGGGTGTCTCTTCGCTGCTGTCTTTTCCATCGCCGTGGCCGGTGTTGGCGGGGTGGTGCTGGCGGGGGACCTCTTTAACATCTTTGTTTTTTTCGAGGTCCTTTCGCTCTGTGCGGTTATTCTCATCGCCTTTCAGGGTCGAGCCAGTGCGATGTACGCGGCCTTCCGCTATCTGGTGGTGGGGGCAGTATCTATCGCCTTTTATCTGTTGGGGCTTTTCTTTCTCTATCGTGCTACGGGCGAGCTGGCGTTGCGTCCTTTGCTGGCGCATATTTCCAGCGCCGGCGAGCTGTCTTCGTCGCTTCGCCTGGGTCTGGCCTGCATGATCGGGAGCGTTGCCATGCGGGTTGCTCTGGTGCCTTTTCATGGCTGGTTGCCCTCGGCTCATGGCGAAGCGCCCACGGCTGTGTCGGCCTTTCTTTCGGGAGTGCTTCTGAAAACGGGGGTGGTGGTTCTCTATCGGTTGCTGTTATTGATCCAGGCTGGCGCCGAGTATCCCCTGGTGCAGGCTTTGCTCTGGATGGGGGTGGTATCGGCCTTTCTGGGGGCCTTTGCGGCCTTTTTTCAAAGCGATGTGAAACGCCTTTTGGCGTATAGTTCCATCTCTCAGTTGGGGTATGTCGCGGCAGCCCTCGCTGCGGGCGCTCTGGGAGCTGCTTTGTTTCATGGTGTAGCCCACGCTCTTTTCAAGAGTCTGCTCTTTCTTCTGGTGGGGCGTCTTGCTGAAGGGTTGGGTACGCACGATTTCAGGATGCTTCGCAGCAAAGGAGGAATGCGGTGCTCCTCCTTTCTGGAGGGGGTGGCTTTTCTTGTTGCCGTGGCAGCCGTTATGGGGTTGCCCGGGTTTAGTGGATTTGCAGGAAAGCAGCTGGTGTTGGCCGGTGTCGCCGCGATAGAAGTTGGTCCCGCTGGAAAGGTGGCATATTGGGTGCTGAAAGCGGCAGCTTTGGGTACGGCGGCCTCCTTTGGGACCCTTTTTTTGCTGATGATCGCTCCTGGGACAAAGGAGCGGGTGGTGCGTGTCTCGCCCCGGGAGCAGATAGCTCTTCTGGTTCTTCTGGCGGGGGTCCTGTTTCAGGGGGTTGTGCGGGTTGATCTTGTTCGCTTGGGATCTTCGCTGGAGGCTTTGGGGTTTCTGATTGCCGGTGGGTTCCTTGTGGCCCTGCGCCAGCATGTTCTTCTGCGCCCGAGCAGGGAGATGACCTCCGGGGAGGGGTGCAGTACTTGCCGTCTTTCGGGGTGTTCCGATTCGTTCGGGCGTCTGGGGCATGCCCTGGGAAGTCTTGATGGGCTTATCCTGGCAATGCTGGCGGGCTTTCTGGTCCTGTTTCACCTCTGATCACGATCTCTTTTTTGTCATTTTTCTCCAGGATCAGATTAGCCTTTTACGTGAAAACCTTTTTTCCTTGACGTCCTGTTATTCCTGATTTAACATTTGATCAAGGAGGCGGCGCTGGTTTTTGATAATTGCCGCCGAAAGGAATAAAAAAGTCCAATGGCAAGCATTTCTTTCCACGGGCAACGAGGGAAGAGGCGGAGAGATGGTTGCTTACAGCGTTTAGTTTCTTAATAGGAAGAAATAAAAACCGCCTGGATTCTCATTTTGCGCTAACAGAAGTGCTTCAAATTAAGGGTATCGATTGCCGGAAAAGGCGTCATGGGGACGTGCTGCCGGAGATTCTGACAAGGAGGAACGCATGATACGAAAGCTGTTGTTTGTTGGTGTTTGTCTTGCAGGTGTGGCTGCCATGGCCTTTGCAGGAGGAGCAAAAGAAGAAGCTCGCCCCGACTATCCGATGGAACTTGAGATGTGGATCGGTCTGGGTGGAGATCTGGGACAGCGTATAGAGGAAATGGCTGCCGATTTTAACAGCCGCCAGGACAAATACGTGATCAACGTGGTGGAGCAGGGCGATTACGAAGAGGCCATGACCAGCGCGATTGCTGCGTACCGTGCGGGTAATCAACCCCACATTCTGCAGGTCTACGAGGTTGGAACCGGCACGTTCATGGGAAGCCGCCAGGTCATCAAGCCTGTCTACGAGCTCATGGCCGATGCAGGTATGCCCATGAACAAGGACGAGTATCTCTCTCAGGTTACCGCTTACTATTCGGACCTGGAAGGAAACATGCTCTCTTTTCCCTTTAACAGTTCCACGCCGATCTTCTACTACAACATCGATGCCTTTCGGGAAGCGGGACTGGATCCTCACGATCCTCCCTCAACCTGGCCGGAAGTAGCCGAAGCAGCCGAAAAGCTGATGGCGACGGGTAACTATTCTGCAGGATTTACCTTCCAGTGGCCTTCGTGGACACAGATGGAAAACTTTTCCGCTTGGCATGATGTTCCCCTTGGAACCAGGGCAAACGGAATGCTCGGGTGGGACGCTGAACTGGTCTTCAACGATGAAGTGCGTGTGCGCCATTTGCAGCAGTTGGTAGACTGGCAGAAAAATGGTGTCTTTCAGTACGGTGGACGCCGTGGTGATGCAACACCGCTTTTCACTTCCGGTGACGTTCCCATGTACATCGCCTCCTCGGCTGCCTACGCAGGGATCGCCCGCACCGCCAATTTCGAGTTCAGCGCCGGCTTTCTCCCCTACTGGCCCGATGTAGCAGGAGCCCCCCAGAACTCCATCATCGGTGGCGGGTCTCTCTGGGTTATGGGCGGTCACAGCGATGCGGAATACCAGGGGATTGCCGAGTTCTTCGCCTACCTGAGTTCTGCCGAGGTTCAGGCCGAATGGCATCAGTTCAGCGGGTATCTTCCCGTGACCTACGCCGCCTGGGAACTTTCTCGGGAGCAGGGGTTTTACGACAAGATCCCCATTCACAACACCGCTATCTCCCAGATCACTCTGAATCCTCCCACGGACAACTCCCGGGGGCTCCGGTTCGGAATGTTTCCCCAGGTTCGCAACGTGATCCTGGACGGGATGGAAGCGGCTCTGACCGGCGAGATGACCGCCCAGCGGGCTCTGGACCAGGCCGTATCACGGGGCAACGCCCTGCTTCGGGAGTTTGAGCGGACCGTCCAATAATCTGAGGCCCGCATTATGATGCCGGGTGAGGCCGCCTTGGGCGCGTGCACCCGGCAAGCGAAGATTCAACACGAGGACGGGTTTCGTCCTACCATTTCTGCGCCGGGGTCCCCAGGACCGTGGGGGCCCCGGCATCTTTATCTCTGAGAGTACGGAGGAATCAATCCCCATGATGGGCAAAAGAGTTATTTTCAAAGAGAAGGGGCTGCCCTACCTGCTCATAGCTCCGGAAGTTATTTTGGTGCTGGCCTTCTTCATATTTCCGGCCGCCCAGGCTTTGTTGCAGTCGGTTTTTCGGGAGGATGCCTTCGGGATCTCCCGGGTTTTTGTCGGGTTTGAAAACTTTCAGCGCGTTTTGTCGGAGCCGCTTTATGTCAGGGCTATCTGGACAACCCTGGGTTTTGCCTTTTCTGTGGCAGCCTCCACTATGGCGATCGCCTTGTTTCTGTCGGCCCTGTCAACGGGAATAGGGAAAAGAGCCATTGTTTACCGGACAGTTATTATTGCCCCCTACGCAGTTGCTCCGCTTGTGGCGGGTGTTATGTGGTTCTTCCTCTTCAGTCCTTCCGTCGGTTTGATATCCTACGGGTTGCGCATGGTTGGAGTCCGCTGGAATCACACGATCATCCCCGGCCAGGCCTTTTTCCTGGTGGTCCTGGCGGCATCATGGCAGAGAATTGCCTACAATTTTCTCTTTTATTTGGGTGGCATGCAGAGCATACCGGACTCGCTCATTGAGAGCGCCGCAATTGATGGTGCTTCGCCGGCAGTGCGGTTCTGGAAGATTACCTTCCCGTTGCTTTCACCCACGACCTTTTTTCTGGTGATCATGAACTTTATCTACACCTTTTTTGAAACCTTTCCGGTCATTCATCAGCTTACGCAGGGAGGGCCCAGCAACGCCACAGCTACCATGGTATACCGGATTTACCGTGACGGTTTCCGTGGCCTTGATTTTGGAGGATCGGCGGCACAGTCGGTGATTCTCATGGCCTTTGTGGTAACCGTGGTTGCCTTGCAGTTCCGCTTTGCGGAACGAAAAGTTGTCTACTAGGAGATGAGGCGATGATTACTGATCCTTTGCGAACAAGGGTGTTCCGGCACACCTTTCTTTTAATTGGTTGTCTGGTGGTAATGTTCCCGATCTACATTACCTTTGTTGCCTCTACGCTGCGGCTGGAAGAGATCTTTCAGCGACCCATGCCCTTTTTCCCGGGGCGGGAGTTGTTCAACAACTACTATAACGCGTTCTTTGTCGGGGGACGGGGATTAGGCGGAGCTCAGGGAATTGGTGCGATGGTTATGGTTCAGAACAGTGCGATCATGGCGCTGGGAATTACCATTTCCAAGATAATTATCTCGCTCCTTTCTTCCTTTGGTATCGTCTTTTTCCGTTTCCCTGGCCGGGGAATCGCCTTCTGGCTGGTGCTCTTTACCCTCATGCTCCCCGTGGAGGTTCGTATTGTACCCACCTACCAGATGGTCTCCGACATGGGCTTGCTCAACAGTTATCCGGGATTGATCATGCCTCTGGCGGTTTCGGCGACAGCTACGTTCCTTTTCCGCCAGTACTTCATGACCATACCCGACGAGCTGATAGAGGCGGCAAAAATGGACGGGGCGAGCCCCATGAGGTTTTTTCGATCCATCCTGGTGCCCATGTCGCGAACTCCCATCGCGACGCTGGTGGTAATTCAGTTCGTCTATGGCTGGAATCAGTATCTCTGGCCTCTGATCGCCACGACGGAGCGGCGTTTCTGGACGCTCATGATCGGACTGAGCCGCATGCTGGCCACGGCCGACCACCAGGCGGATTGGCATATTGTGATGGCTATAACCATCATTGCCATGATTCCCACGATTGTTATCGTTCTGAGTATGCAGAAGCTTTTTGTGAAGGGGTTGACGGAGTCGGAAAAATAGCCCAAGACATTTCCTGGGGCAGGAATCGATGAAGAACAATGATATCAGGGCCGGGGAGATGTCTTCCCGGCGAATGTACCGCCGCTCCCTTGTGATAGGGAGCGGTTTTTTTACAGTGGCTCTCATTGAGCCCATGTACAGTGCCTACATCCCTCTTATGCTTGCCGATTATCTCTCCACATCGGCGTCGGTTGGGGTTGTTCTGAGCCTTCTTAATCTGATCGCTCCCCTGGTGATCCCGCTTTTTTCAACTCTCTCGGATCGCACGGAGACTGTCCTGGGAAAACGCATGCCCTACATTCTCTTCTTTCTTCCCCTGGCGGCACTTTCCCTGGCAGTAGTTCCCCTGGCTGCCCACCGGAGCTTTGCCGTTCTTGTGGGGGCTCTGGCGGCGATGAACTTCTTCCGCCACGCTGCCCGGGGTCCCATTGTCTCGCTTATGCCCGACCTGGTTCCTCCCCGGCATCGATCGCAGTCAAACGGAGTGATCAACATGATGGCGGGGGTGGCGGGTATAACGTCCACGGTGCTTCTGGCCCCTCTCATCGCCGTGGTTGTGATAGTTCCTGGAGTGGGAGCGCTTCGAAGGGTTCTTCCCTTCTGGATCATCGCAGTCCTTATCCTCTTCTCTACGGCCTTCCTCTTCCTGAATGTTAAAGAAAGGAAAGATGCTCTCCCCGGCGATGGACACGCCGATGACGGGCGCCCTGGCGTGAGGGAATCACTTCGGGAGATTCTCGCCTCCGGATCCGGAGGATCCCTGCCGGTTTTCGGGGCGGTGTTGTGCTGGTTTTTTGCCTGGATGCTGGTGGTTCCCTTTCTTACCATGTACGCCAGGGACCATCTGGGCGCAGGGGAGGCTGGCGCAACTCTCTCCTACGGCATGCTTGCGGTCTCGCAAACGCTTTTTGCGATACCCGGGGGAATCCTGGCAGCCCGATGGGGGCGGCGGAGAATGATGACCCTCGCCCTGGTGCTGCTTGTGCTGGTTGGTTTGGGGGCCTGTCTGAACGCCCGGGCGGCTGAAGCGGGATCCGGGGTGGCTCTTTTTATCTTTTGGGGGCTTCTGTTTCTGCTGGGTGCGGCCTGGGTGATTCTGACCACGAACTGTTTGCCCCTGCTCTGGGACATGGGTGGTTCCCGGCGGGTCGGGTTGTATACCGGTCTCTATTACGCAGCCTCCCAGACAGCCCTTGTCGCGGGGCCTGCGGCAGGGGGGGGCTTGGTGGATAATGCGGGGTTCCAGGGGCTGTTTTTGGCGTTCTCGTTTCTCATGGGCACGGCAGCGGTGTTTCTGAGAATTTCCAGGCCCGGAAGTTCTTGTTAGGTTGAGCGAATAATGTTATTGACGCGCAACGATGTTTTGATTATAACCCTAGTCATCAATTCTGAAGAATAGACGAAAGGGGTTTCCCATGAAGCGGTCCTACACCGTATCTGTTTCTGCACTTCTTCTGGTGCTGGCAAGTCTTGTTCTCTTTGTCTCGGCCGGACGCAAGGAGGCGCAGGTTCCCTCGGAGATCAATGTTTCCTACGTAACCTCGCCCTTTAATCTGCCCATTATCATCATGCGCGAAAAGGGCCTTCTGGAGGAGGAGTTTGCTCCCCAGGGCATCACCATCAACTGGCACGAGATCACCTCGGGAGCGCATCAGGCAACAGCCATGGCTGCCGGAAGTCTCGATATCGCCTCGGTGATCAATAGCACATCGGTGATCCTCTCCAACGCTGCCGGAAATGAGGTAATCATTGCAGCTGGTTTCAGCAGGCCCCAGCAGACCTTCGGGATTATGGCTGGCCCTGATGGCCCCTCTTCGGTGGCCGATCTGCGGGGAGCCCGCGTGGCTGGTCCCAAGGGAACGGTTCTTCACCAGATTCTGGTCTCGGCCCTGGATGCCCACGGCATGAGCGAAGAAGACATCGAGTTCTTCTCCATGGGGCTTCCCCAGGCCCGGATGGCTCTGCTGGCGGGAGAGGTCGATGCAGCGCTGCAGGCAGCGAGCCTTATTATTCGCAATCAGGAGGCGGGCTATTCCTTGATCGCCACGGCCGAGGGGTACGTTGTGCCGAAGCTTGTGGTGGGTGTGCGGCCCCGGTTTCTGGAGCACCACCCCGATCTGGTGGAGCGCTATCGCCAGGTCCAGGAGCGGGCTCTTGCCTTTATCGAGGAGAATCTCGAGGAGGCAATCGCTATCGGCGCCGCCGAGCACGAGATCTCTCTGGAAGATGCCTGGAAGCTCTACGAATGGGGCGATTTCATGATGCACCTTTCCCCGGATGATCTGGCAAGTCTCTCCGAGGATGTGGAATTTCTTCTTGCCCAGGGAATGATCGAAACAACCCTGGATGCGCTATCCTTTGTGGATGAGGCAGCTCTTGCCCGCTGAAATCGTCTCCGGTGTGCCTCCCTTGATCCTCCTGGACGAGGGATATGAGGTATCTTTTACGTGGGAGCAGGTCTTCTCGTTCCTGGGGTATCGGAACATTATCGCCTCTGCCATCATGACCCGGCTCTTTTCCCGGGCCTTCCGTGAGTTGTCGCCCGATGCTCCCCCCGACCGTGAGGAGCTGGCGCTCCTCACGGCTTTCCCCGGTGAGGGCATTCTCGAGGCGCTTGAGTTGGTGACCCGTGTGCCCACGCGGCATCCGGAACGGCTGGTGATTAACCCCTTGGCGGGGCCAGACGAGGCTCCCCGTGTTCCCGGGGGGCGCTTTTATCTTGAGATCCAGGTTGGCCAGCAGCGGAGAGGCTACTGGCCCTCGACGGACCTTATCAATGATCGCTTTCGGGATCAGGTTGAGCGCTTTCAGGAAGGGGCCGGAACACCCCGGGAGCAGGAACAGTACCGACGGTACAAGGAGGAAACGGCCCGTCATATCCTGCATCTGGAAGAGGATGAGCTGTTTACGTCTCGTCCTCCTTCGTCCCTTGTTTCTTTCTCTCGCGATGTCCCGGGGGCCAGCGCGACGTGAAGCGGTCTGTGGTGCTGCTCCTGCGGAGGCTTTGGGTTCCGGGGCTCCTCTTCTGTCTCTGGTGGTTTCTCAGCTGGGCCGGCATGGTCCACCCCTACCTGATTCCCTCACCCTGGCGGGTGTGGCAGGCTGCCCGGGGACTCGTGCAAACGGGAGTGCTTTTTCGTCATGTCTCGGTGAGTCTCGGCAGGGTTTTTTTGGGCTATGCCTTTACCGTGGCAGCGGCGTTGCCCCTGGCTTTAGTATTTCATCACTGGCCCAGGTGGTCGCAACGGTTCTCCCTCATTCTTGCTTTTTTTCGGGCAACTCCTCCCCTTGCGCTCATTCCCATGCTGATCCTCTGGTTTGGTATCGGTGAGGCTTCCAAGATCGCCGTGATCGTGATGGCCAGTTTTTTTCCCATCTTTCTGAACGCCTACGACGGACTGGAGCGTGTGGAAGGTCGGTGGCACGAACTGGCGCTGTCTCTGGAGCTGCGGTACTGGGAACGTCTTCTCTTTGTGCTCTTTCCCGGAGCGCTCCCCTACATTATAACAGGTTTGCGTATCGGTTTTGGCTACGCCTGGAGGGCTCTGGTGGGGGCCGAGCTCTTTGCAGCCTCTGCCGGGTTGGGATACCTCATCCTGGATTCCCAGGAAATGGCCCGGACCGATCGGGTTGTGCTGGGAATACTCACTATCGGTGTGCTGGGGCTTCTTTTTGATTCGCTTCTTCATTGGGTCGCTCAAAGGCTTACTCCCTGGTCAGACCCGAAATCGCAGGAGGCTGAGGTATGATCTCTCTTGAAGTCCACAACCTTTCATGTCAGTACACCACCCGGGACCGATCGGTCCTGGCTGTGGATCGCCTGGATCTGAAAGTTCATTCCGGAACCTTCACAGCGATTGTTGGTGCCAGCGGGTGCGGCAAGACCACCTTGCTGAGGCTCATAGCGGGGTTGCGCAGGGCCGACCAGGGAAGTATCTCCTTTGGCGGTGCTGCGGACCCTGATCGCCGCCATCACGCTGCCCTTGTTTTCCAGGATGACCGGCTGCTCCCGTGGCTTACGGTTCGGCAGAATCTTTTGCTGGCCCTTCGCAGGGAAGCCCTTGGGGCTCCCGAGAGAGAGGAACGGCTTCGGGCAGCTTTGGAACTTGTGAAAATGGAACGCTGGGGGTCAGCGTACCCCTATCAGCTCTCGGGGGGCATGGCCCAGCGAGTGAACCTGGCTCGAGCTCTCTGTCAGCGACGGTCCCTGTGGCTCCTGGATGAACCCTTCAGCGCGCTCGATGCAATCACACGACTCCAGCTTCAGCAGGAGCTCTCCCGACTCTGGGCGGCGGAGGAGCCCACGGTCCTTCTTGTGACGCACGATATCAGTGAGGCTGTTCTTCTGGCGGATCGGGTTCTCACCATGGGCGAAGGGGTGATCCTCCATGACCGGTCGCTCGAGCTGCCCCGTCCCCGCCGGAGAAGCGACCCCGCTTTTATCGCTACTGTCTCGGCTATCGAGGAATCGCTTCTGGGAACACCCGGGGAAGAAGCTCCTCGCCAGGACAAAAAAGAGGCAACCCCGTAGGGCAGACTGCAGACAGAGGCGAATCAGGTAACCCCAACCAGGTAACCCCCTCAAGGGGCGCGACCTGTGGTAGTATTATCTGCTCATGATGCGTGGTCCCGGGGATTTCTGTCGCAACTTTTTTCCTTTTATCTCGCTTCTTCTTGGGGCTCTTTTTCTGGTGCTCTGTCTGACCCTTTCGGGGTGGTCCTTTCGAGCACGGCCTCTGGCAGAGTATCGCAGCGGTCAGGGAGGAGGAGTGTTTCTTTTTCCCGAAGAGGCTTCGGTTGCACCCTTTCTTCTGACGGGAGAATGGGCGGTCATGCCAGGCGAGTACCGGCCTCCGGGTACGCATCCGCCGGATCCAGCCGATCAGCGACTCCTGAATGTTCCGCCTCCCCGGGGGCGATTTTATCTTCCTTCGGGGGATCGCTATATTTCCGGTCCCATTACCTATCGGGCTGTATTGCGCCAGATTCCCCGCGAGGGTCTTTCGGGGATCACGATCCCCTTTGTTCAGGGAGGGCTTCAGGTCTGGGGAAACGGCAGGCTTCTTTTTTCTACAGCTTCGCTTGGGCCATCTCCCGGAGTTCGCCCCGGGATGGCCCGGGGTCTCGGGTTTTTTTTGGGTGCCCCGGGAGCCTCTTTTCGTATGGAGCGGAGTCTCCTGATTCCTCTGCTACCTGATCAGGCCGGGGATCTTGATCTGGTGCTGGCCTTTGATAATATCTTTCAGCCCTATGGAGGGTTTACCTTGGCAGCCCCCGTGGCAGGAGATCTGGGATCGCTTCAGCGCATTCGTTCGGCGCGGATCTTTCGCGATGGTTTTCTGACGGGGGCGTTGCTTCTGGTTGGGGTGTTTCACCTTCTCCTCTTTCCCGCTTCCCGCAGAGACTGGAGTCATCCCTGTTTTTCCCTGGTCTGCGTGACAGCTGCGCTCTTTCTTGGAACCCTTCAGGGTGAGATGGTTCTTGCCACGCTGGGGATGCTGAAGGGGCTGCTCCTGGTGCACCTTCAGGGAGTCTTGCTGTTTGGCTTCCCTCTGCTCTACCTGGTGTTTCTCCAGCGGCTTTTTCCCCGGGAGTTGACGTTGAGGGAGGTCCGCTGGCCCCTGGCGGGGTTGATGATTCTTCTGGGAGCTTCCCTTGTGGCGCCTTTGCGCTGGAAACTTGATCTGGCCGTGCTCGGTATTCCCTGGGCCACCTGGGGGGCTGTGGTGCTGGTGCGAACCCTCTGGCGGGCCCGTCGAATACCCCGGGGGGGATCATCCCTGATAGCCGGAGGAGTTATGGTGTGGACCCTTTTCGGCCTCTTCGACGGCCTCCACCTTCTCCGGGGCAGCCAGCCCCTTCTGTGGTTGAGTCAGTACGGAACGGTGCTCTTCGTGCTCGCCAACTCCCTGGCTCTTTCCTGGCGTGTTGTGGATTATCGGCTCTCCCTGGCTCTGTTACAGGATGAAGCCCATCATGACGGTCTTACAGAGTTATGGAACCGCCGGAATCTCGACCTTCATCTGCGTGAAGAGTGGGGGCAACACCTCCGAAAAGGAGCTTCCCTGGCTGTTGTCATTGTGGATATCGACCATTTCAAGCGCTATAACGACACCCTCGGCCACCAGGCCGGGGATCGGGCGCTCAAAGAAGTGTCCCGCTTGCTCCGCGATGAAGCAAGCCGTCGCAAGGACTATCTTGCCCGCTATGGAGGGGAGGAGTTCGTTCTGCTCCTTCCTGATACCACCTCGGAAGGAGCTTATCAGGTCGCTCTTCGGGCCTGCGAGCGGGTCCGGGCTGCGGAAATACCTCATCCCCAGGGAATTGGTGGAGTTTTGACCATCAGCCTGGGTGTCGCTGCAACGATTCCTGGCAACAAGGAAGATGAAGCAGGACCGGGACACTTGCTCTTCCAGGCCGATCAGGCTCTGTACCGGGCAAAAAAACGGGGTCGCAATACCGTGGAGGCCGGAGGACCTCTTGCGACGCCTCGGGAGGAGCGATATTCTAGGTGGATAGCTCATGAAAACTGAACAGGATTATCAGAAAGGACTGCCCGAGCTGATTGACCGGGCTCTGGAAGAGGATCTGGGCGGCCTCCCGCCCAAGGGGCTCGACATCACCTCGGAGGCGATTTTCAGCGACGAGACCGGTCAATTTTCTCTCATAGCAAAAGAATCGGGGGTCCTCTGCGGAAAAGAGGTCGTTTCGGCGGTTGTCGCTCGGGTTGACCCCTCGGTGAGGGTGAGCTGGAGGTATAACGACGGCGATTCTTTCTCCGGTGGGGCAGTGATAGCCTCACTGGACGGATCGGTTCGAACGATTCTTCAGGCTGAACGGACTGCCCTGAACTTTCTTTCTCACCTCTCGGGCATAGCAACCCGGACTGCCGAGTTCGTTCATGCCCTGGGGGGGCGGTCAGTACTTTTGGATACCCGCAAGACCGTGCCGGGCTATCGGCTTCTTCAAAAGTATGCTGTTCGGTGTGGCGGGGGGGAGAATCATAGGACCGGACTCTACGATATGGTGATGATCAAAGACAACCACATTGATGCAGCGGGAGGAATCATGGCTGCTGTGGAGCGCGTCCGGACGCGCTGGGGTGATCGCTACAAGATTGAGGTGGAAGCGCGAACGCTGAAAGAGGTGGAAGATGCCCTGGCCTGCGGAGTTGACCGAATCATGCTCGATAACATGAGTGACCACGAGATGAGCCAGGCCGTAAAGCTGGTAGCCGGCAGGGCAGAAACCGAGGCCTCCGGGACGATGACACGAGAGCGAATAGCCCGGGTTGCCCCGACAGGGGTTGATTATATATCATTCGGGATGCTGACGCACACGGTAATACCTGTCGACTTTAGCCTGCGCACACACCGCGAGGGCTGATACAGGGTCTTTTCAGGTTCTGCGGTGTGCGCACGAACCATCCAATACCCCCAGGCGGTACCAGTGGAACGAATAGAAAACGAGGGGGCATCCCTCTTTGACATCCTTGATGTGAAGGAACGTCTTGGGTCGAGGCTGTTGATTCCTGCCCATTTTTACGTTGCCAGCGATGTAGTGGATCTTGCAGATTGCGTTGGTGACTCCTATAAACTCGCTGTGGATGTGAGCAGAAACGATGCAGAGTTCATTGTTTTTTGCGGAGTGCGTTTTATGGCCGAAGGAGCACGGGTTCTCGCCCGGGATCACCAGCGGGTTCTGATGCCCGAAAGGGCTGCGGGGTGCCCCATGGCGGACATGATCGATGCCGCAACGGCTCGGGACGTTCTGACTCTTCTTCAGAGGGCTTCCTCCCGACCTGTTGTCCCCGTGGTGTACATGAACTCCGATACTGCCACAAAGAGTCTCTGCGGTCAGGAAGGCGGTGCCGTTTGTACCAGTTCCAACGCCACGGCGATACTTCAATACTATTTTGATCAAGGGAAGAACGTCTTTTTCTTTCCCGATTATCACCTGGGCAGTAATGTGGCCAGGGCTCTTGGAATTCCCCCAGAGCAGACTCTGCGGGTTTCCCGCGAAACCCGAAGCCATGATTTCTCCAATCGGGATGAGCCGAGGTTGTTTCTCTGGGATGGACACTGCCCCGTCCACGTGGGTTTTACTCCTCGGGACGTGGAACGTCTCCGGGGTGAGCATCCTGATGCCCAGGTGATGGTGCACCCCGAGTGCGAGGCCTCCGTGGTAGATATGGCTGATTCCTGGGGGTCAACCCGGGAGATCCGTGATGCCGTGGCCGGCTCTCCTCCGGGAACCTCCTGGATCATCGGGACGGAGTTGAACTTTGTGAAGACCCTGGCGCGGGATAATCCTGACAAAAAGGTGCTCCCCCTCAAGGCCTCGTTGTGCCGCAACATGGCAAAGGTCACTGTGGCGAACACAGCCCGGGCGGTGCGCTCTGTTGAGGATTTTCTCCAGGGACGAGGTGATCTGTTTCAGGAGGTTCAGGTGGATCCGTTTCTTGCCCGGGACGCCCGGCAGGCCCTGCACAAGATGATTTCCATCGTGGAACAGGGTTAGGGCGGTTTCGAGGGGGCTATGGAACACGTCTATGATGCCCTCATTGTGGGGTGCGGTATTGCAGGTCTTTCCTGCGCAATCCGTCTGAAAGAGACGGGTTGTTCTGTGGTGGTAATCACCAAAGCAGACACTCTTCTGGAGACGAACACCCGCTACGCCCAGGGAGGGGTTGTTTCAGCCTGCCCCGATGACTCAGCGGAGCTTCTCGGGGAGGATATTATCCGGGCCGGCGGTGGCTATAACCGGAGAGATGCCGTAGAGATCTTTGCCCGGGAGGCTCCGGAGCTGGTGCAGAATTTTCTGGTCGATCGGGTCGGGGCCAAACTGGTAAAGACCGCCGAGGGTACGCTCCATTACACCGGCGAGGCTGCCCACAGCGTGCGAAGAGTTGCCCACGACAACGATCGCACGGGAAAGACACTCCAGCAGGCTCTCCTCGCCCGCGCTCAGGCTCTTGGAATTCCTCTCGTGACGGGGCGTACCGCTGTAGATATCATTACCAACGATCATCATTCCGACGATGTCCAGGAGGTTTTTGCTGACCGCGAGGTGATGGGCCTCTATGTGCTGGATAACGCCTCCGGCACGGTCGAGACCTGGTGCGCCCATGCTGTGGTCCTTGCAACCGGGGGTGGCGGCAATCTTTTTCACCATACCACGAACCCCGCTCTTGCCACGGGTGATGGTATCAGCATGGCCCATCGGGCGGGTGCCGAGACAATCCACATGGAGTTTGTCCAGTTTCACCCGACCTGTTTTTTCCATAGCGACATCAAGAGATTCTTGATATCCGAGGCCCTGCGGGGTGAGGGAGGGAGAATCGTTGACCACCGGGGGAGGCCGTTCATGAAAGAATACTCACCCCTGGCTGATCTGGCCCCCCGCGATGTGGTTTCCCGGGCAATCTATGACCGCATGGCCAGGAGCGGCAGGGAATGCATGTTTCTGGATCTCTCCACCTACTATTCCGGCAGGGAATCTATCCGGGAACGGTTTCCCACAATTTATGAAACCTGCCTGCAGGGCGGGGTTGATATCTCTTGTGAACCGATCCCGATTGTTCCGGCAGCGCATTACCTCTGCGGCGGAGTGAAGGCCGATCTCTTTGGCCGGGCATCGGTAAAAAATCTCTACGCCCTGGGGGAGGTTGCCTGTACGGGACTCCACGGGGCAAACCGTTTGGCCTCGACATCCCTGCTTGAGGGGGTCTTCTGGGGGCTCCGCGCAGCCGATGATATCGCGTCCCGGGAACAGGCAATAAAACTGTCCCGTCTTGAAGCTCTTCGCGAGTGGGAGGCTCCATCTTCTTCGGAAGAAGTTGATCCGCTCCTGGTTGATCAAGACATGAAGCTCATTCAGCTTACCATGTGGAACTACGCGGGTATTATTCGCACCGAGCGGGGGTTGCGTCGGGCCGATGCAGACCTGGCGTACCACACTCACCGAATCATGAAGTTCTATCGTCAGGCCCGGGTAAACCGCAGAATTCTGGAACTTCGAAACGCCGTGGTGAGCGCATCTCTTATTGTGAAGGGAGCCTTGCGAAACAAAGCATCCGCAGGGTGTCACCACCGCATGTCCTGACTTCACGATCCTCAGGCGCATCCATTGACCTGTCTTCCCCGGAGTCTTACCATTAAGGAAGGTGGGGGGGGCTAATGGCGCAATTTTTCGAGCATTCCCGGCAGAACCGTTGGTGCAAGGGGCGGAGGAGTCCCTGGTCATTCGTCAGGATACTCCTGCTGATCCTCATTGTTTCTCTGGCTCCTCTTTTTTCTGGTTGCGCCAGGCAGGATACGATCACTATCGGGTTTTTGGGAAGCCTCACGGGGAGCCTCTCCGATCTGGGCAGGGCGGGGCGCAACGCGGTGATCCTGGCTGTGGAAGAACAGAATGCCCGGGGCGGCATCAAGGGACGGTCTCTGGAGGTCCTCGCCAGGGATACGAAGCAGAATCGCGAAACGGCGATCGCGCGCATGCACGCCCTGGCCGATGCGGGCGTGGTAGCGGTGATTGGCCCCATGACAACAGAAATTGCTCTGGCCCTCCAGGACCCATCCCGGCAACGCGGCCTGGTTCTGATCTCTCCCACCGTAAGTGGTGATGCTCTCACAGGGGTGGATGATTTTTTCTTCCGCGTCATGGAGACGAACGTTAAAGAAGCCCTGTCTCTGGCGGAACACAGTTATGACGCAGAAGGATTCCGGAGAGCCGCCGTGATCTATGACGAGGCGAACGAGGGCTACGCTGAACCTTTTTACCAGAAAGTGAGGGATCATTTCGAGACTCTGGGTGGAGAGATAATCCTTGTCGAATCCTATCGCTCGGGATCGGGGACGCGCTTCTCGGGGGTTGTGGAACGCCTTGTGGAGTCTGGCGTCGATGGAATCTTCCTGATAACGGGCGCACACGATGCAGCCCGAATCTCCCAGCAGGTTCGTCTTAAGGCTCCGCAGGTGCCGCTTCTTTCCAGCAGTTGGGCAATGACCGAGGAGTTGATTGCCCACGGGGGAAATGCTGTGGAAGGGATGGTCTTCTTTAACCGCTACATGCCGGACCCTTCAAGCGCGGAAGGAGCCCGGTTCCGCGAGGCCTATCGCCAGCGGTTTTCCGAGGAGCCCAGTTTTGCCGCAACCTTCTCCTATGAAGCGGCCCGGGTGCTGATTTCCCTTCTGGAGGATACCCGAAAACGGGAGGAGATCAAACCTGCCCTTCTGGCCCGTCGGGAGTTTCCGGGGGTTCTGGGTCCCATTGTGTTTGATTCCTATGGCGATGTATTGCGCCAGTTGTACCGCATTAAGGTCAGGGACGGGGCTTTCCGGATCGTGGGATTTTCCAGCGATGAGGAGAAGGAGTGAAGATTTTCTCCAGCCTGAAGCAGATCCTCCTGTTTCTATATCTCTTTTCCACGGTGATTCCTTTGCTCTTCCTGGGAGGGGTGAGTTATTCAACCTTGCGCGGGGTCCTCGAAGAGGAGGTTGTGGCGACGCAACATCTTCTCTCGCGGGAGATGGCAAGCCGGGTTTCGCGGGTGGCCTTCGAAGCGGAGAGTGTCCTGAACTACGCCCGGGCTATTTTGCGGGACGCTGCAGGGAAACAGTCTTCCCGGGAGGTTCAGAATCTTCTGGCACGTCTGGTTGAGAACTACGATTTCTTCAAGCGACTGACGCTTCTTGACGAAACCGGAAGAGTGACCCTCTCCGTCCCTGCAAGCCCCGAGCAGATGGGCCTGGATATGTCCCGGCAGCAGTTTTTTCTGGAACGGGGAAAGGGAGATCTTCCGCTCTGGTCGCGAGCCTTTGTGTCCCTCGAGACGGGATCTCCCACGGCGACCCTCTCGGTGCCCCTGGGGGAGTCCGTCCTGGTGGGGTTTCTTGATCTTTCGGTTCTGGGATCCATTGTTTCGGGAATCCGCCTGGGAGAGACGGGGTTCGCCCTGATCAGGGATCAGGTTCAGACCGTTATCGCTCATCCTGACCCCCGGTATGTTCAGGAAATGAGGAACATGACCCAACTACCTGACCCCGGTGATCCCGGAGACGGCTATGGTGAAACCCGGCAGTTTTATCTGGATGGGCGGGCATATCAGGGGCTGTCGGTTTCTGTGGAACCTTCGGGCTGGTCTCTTTCCCTTCTTCAGGAGAGGGCTGAAGCGCTTGCTCCGGTAAGGACGATTCTGACGACGATCCTGGTCGTTCTTGCCTGTGTCCTCCTTTTGGGGACTCTGATCTCTTTTTCCTTGTACTGGCGCATTCTGAAACCAGTGAAACGTCTGGTGGAACAGACGGGACAGATCAGTTCGGGAGTTTATCGGTTCGGGGAGACCGAAGCCAGTTTTCGGGAGGTTGAGGCGCTCCACCACGCCTTTGTCGCCATGGGGGGAGTTCTGGAGGCCCGGGAAGGAGCGTTGCGGGACTCTCTGCGGGAAAAGGAGGTTCTTCTCCAGGAAGTACACCATCGGGTGAAGAATAACTTTCAAATGATTATCAGCCTCCTGAATCTTCAAATGCTTCAGACTCCCCAGGAGGATGCGCAGGAGGCCTTTATTGAAGCAGAAGGGCGAATACGCTCCATGGCGCTGGTTCATGAAAAAATTTACCGTTCCGATAGTCTCTCCCGCATTGATTTCGGGAGTTACATCGGTGATATCCTGGAGGAACTCTATTTGGCCTACTCGGCGCAGGACCAGGGAATCTCCCTGGATTCTCACGTGGAAGAGGTAGACCTTTCAATCAACGAAGCGATTCCCTGCGGACTCATCCTGAACGAACTCGTCACGAATGTTCTCAAACACGCCTACCCACCGGGGTTCACAGGAGAAAAATCTCTGGGAATCCGCTTCCACAGAGTCCGGAAACAGGAGGCCGAGCTTGTTGTGTGGGATCGGGGAGTAGGGGCCTCGCTGTCGGAGCAGGGCGAGTTCTCCCTGGGCAAGACTCTGGTGCAGCAACTGGCCCGGCAATTGAAAGGAGATCTCTCTGTCACATCTTCGGAAGGAACCGTAACAACGCTTCGATTTCCTCTGACAGCGGCCTCGTCCTGAGATCCTGTACCGGGCTCTGTTCTGAAGAGGCGCGATCTTCCCCCATTCCCCTGGAACGGTCTATAATCGTGAAAATTCTTGTAGATGGTTCACCCTGACCGGTGGGTGGAACAAGAGGGTGATTCGGCCGAGGAGGAGCTATGAAGCCGTTGGTGGGACTGATAATGGGGTCGCGTTCTGATTGGGATACTCTCCGTCACACGGCAGAGACTCTGGAAACGCTGAATGTTCCCTGCGAGGTGGAGGTGGTCTCGGCACACCGGACACCGGACAAGCTGTTTCGCTACGCCGAAGAAGCCGAAGGAAGAGGGATCAAGGTGATCATCGCCGGTGCCGGTGGTGCTGCCCATCTTCCCGGCATGACCGCAGCCAAGACAGCTCTTCCCGTGCTGGGTGTTCCTGTTCAGTCCAGAACGCTCCAGGGGGTGGATTCCCTGCTCTCGATCGTTCAGATGCCCGCAGGAATTCCCGTGGGGACCATGGCGATTGGTCGGGCTGGAGCGGTGAACGCAGCGCTCCTGGCTGCTTCAATTCTGGCGATCGGCAATCCCCAGATTCGTGCTTCGCTGGAAGAGTTCCGTCTCCGCCAGACCGAGCAGGTTCTGGCTCACCCCGACCCCCGGGATGAGTCATGAAGGTCGGTATTCTCGGCGGGGGCCAGCTGGCCAGAATGCTCGCTCTGGCCGGCCATCCCCTGGGAATCGAGTGCGTTGTGCTGGATCCTTCCCCCGATGCCTGCGCGCAGGTGGCAACCTCCCACATCATTGGCTCCTACGAAGATAACGCATCCCTGGAGCGGCTGGTCCGGTCGACACAGGTAGTAACCTATGAGTTCGAGAACGTTCCCTCGCAGAGCGTCCGCTTTCTTGAAGAGCAGATCCCTGTATATCCTCCTGCCGAGGCACTTGCCCTCTCCCGGGACCGACTCACCGAGAAAGGGCTCTTTCGGGATCTGGGGATTCCAACAGTTCCCTTTGCAGCGGTGGATTCCCGTGAAGCCCTCGTGGAGGCTGTGGAATCTCTGGGGCTCCCGGCCCTGGTGAAAACACGCTGCCTGGGGTACGACGGCAAAGGGCAAGTGCTGATACGATCCCGGAAAGATATTTCTCGGGCCTGGGAATCCCTGGGAGGTGTTCCCTGCATACTTGAGGGTTTTGCGGAATTCTCCCGGGAGGTCTCGATTGTTGCGGTTCGTTCACGATCAGGGGAGATCGCCTGTTATCCCCTGAGCGAGAATACCCACCAGGGAGGTATTCTCCATTATTCCTGCAGCTGTGAGGCTGATCCGCTCCAGCAGGAGGCCGAAGCGATGGCAGGATTGCTTTTGGAACGGCTTTGCTACGTGGGGACCCTGGCGCTGGAGCTCTTTGTAACACCCCAAGGGCTGGTGGCCAACGAGATGGCTCCCCGTGTCCACAACACAGGCCACTGGACGATCGAGGGGGCCGGGGTCAGCCAGTTTGAGAATCATCTTCGCGCGGTGGCCGGGTTTCCCCTGGGTGACACCTCCCGGAGGGGGCACTCCGCCATGGTAAACTTCATCGGAGCTGCTCCGGCGCAGGAGGCCGTGCTGAAGATACCCCATTCACATTACCACAGTTACGGGAAATCCCCCCGGCCGGGGCGGAAAATCGGCCACGGAACGATCTGCGCTCCCTCAAAAGAGGAGATGCTCAGGGGCCTGGAGCACCTTCTGGCGCTGGCCCCGCTGGCCCCGCTGGCCCCGCTGGTGCGCTAGACCCCGTCGAGCAAAAGGAGTCTGCCGGGGCGTTCTGGCCGGCAGACTCCTGATGTGTACAGGCCGTAAGGATGTTCCGTGCTGGAAGACGCCCCCGGGGGCGCACCGCATCAAAAGACGCTAGATGTGAAACTGACCGAAGCCTTCCTTGACTTTTCCGATTACTTCGGAGAGCTTCTTCGAAAGTTCCACGATCTCCTGAATCGCCAGGACAATCTCGTCGGTGCCAATCTTGACCTCTGCTACGCCTCCCGTAACCTCTGTAGAGATTGTCTGAACCCTGGCTGCTACAGCGAGTGATTGCTCGGCCCCCTGGCTGATCTCACGGCTCCCTTCGCGAATCTGGATGGTTATCTCGTTGATCTCCTCGCTCGCCTCCAGGACCTGCCGCCCCCCTGTGTTCAGCTCGCTGATAGAGTGATTGATCTCGCTAAAGGCGTTCACCGTGTCACGCGCATCCTGGGATATGGCGTCCAGCACGGTGGTGGTATTACTGACGGTCTCGCTGGTACGCTGGACGGCGCCGGTGATTTCCTGAATCAACTTGCTTATCCTGGTGGAGGACTCGGCGCTGGATTCCGCAAGCTTGCGGATCTCCTCGGCTACCACGGAAAACCCCCGGCCGGCCTCTCCCGCATGGGCCGCCTCAATCGCGGCATTCATGGAGAGCAGGTTTGTCTGGCTGGAGATATTGTTTATCGTCTCGGCCATTTCCTGGATCGAGCCGATGTGGACCACCACGCTCTGGAAGATCGAGGCGGTTTCCTCGATGCTGGCGCGGCCGATCTCGGTTTGTTGGGCCAGGTTTTCGGTGCTCTTGAGCTTGGTCTGGGTGATTTGAGCCACGTTCCCCAAAGAGGCTATCATCTGGGTTATGGCAGCGGTGCTCTGTTCCACCATGGCCGCCTGATCGGTGATCCGCTCATCCATGTTCTGCAGGTTGGTGTTGATCAGTTTCATCGATGAGGCTGATTGGTCCACCTGGTTGTCCATCTCCTGGATTTGGCGCGAAATATTTGTCATGGTGGCGCTGATCTCTTCGATAGCCGACGAGGTCTCTTCGGTGGAACTCCCCATGGTGGATTCGATACGTTCCGTCTCGTCCACGGCGGTCCGGACATCGGCAACAAGATTCCGCAGTTTCCCCAGGAAGAGGTTGAACTCCCGGGCGAGCAGACCGATCTCGTCCCGGGATTCGATGGCCAGTCCCCGGGTGAGATCGGCGTCGCCCTGGGCGAGCTCCCCCATGGCCCGGGTGGCCTGGAGAATGTTTCGGGCCAGTACTCGGGAGGAGATGAAATAGGCAATCCCGAAGGCTGCCAGAAGGAAAAGCGTGCTGATAAGGATAATTCTTCTCACGATCGCGTTGGCCGTAATATAGAACTCTGCTTCTTCGATAAAGACAACAAACTGCACGGGGAACTGCCGGTTATCCGAGGCACGAACCCGTATCCAGTAGTTAGACCCCTCCTCCAGGGAAGCTGAGAAGGGCTCTTCATCGATCGAACCAAAATCGGCAAACCGGGGAATCTCCAGCCGCGAGATGTGTTCTCCTGCCAGCTCGGGTCTGTGGGGGTGGGCCAGAATATTCCCCTCTCTGTCGGTGATCGCCACATAGCCCGATTGACCGATGCGAATATTGCTGACCATGTCAGAGAGATCCCGCAAATCGATGTCGATGCTCAAAACTCCGACAAAATGATCATTCTGATCGTGGACGGCCCGTACCACGAAAATAACCAGTTCGCCCGTAGAGGTTGTGTAGGCGTTCGAAAATGATACCTCCCGGCGGTTTGCTGCAGCCTGGCGATACCAGGAACGGGTCCGGGCATCGTAGCCGTCTCCCCGGTTTCGAGCAGGGTACTGCACGAAACCGCCGTGCTCCTCTACGCCCAGGCTTGCCGTGAATACCGCCGGGTGGGCCGTGACAAAGGTCTCGAAGATCCGGTACAGATCGGCCTGGTAGGGGTCTCCCTCCAGGGGAAGCATGGGAATGCTCCCTCCAGGCCCTGTCTTGTCCACGTAGGAAGTTATCCGGGTGTCCGCCTGACGGACCAGGGGAAGCGAGGCCATCATTTCGGTGTTGTAGCTGATGTTATTGATATAATTGTTCAACGCCTGGTTTGTGATACCCAGTTGCTGCTCCACCATTTCCTGGTAGTCGTTGCGGGTTTGCGATATGACACGCAGCGCCACGGAGCCTCCTATCACAACCGACGACAAGAACGTAAGAGAGACAAAGGCAAGAACAAGTCGTGTCTTGATGCTGTGAAGGGGATGCACCCGCTGGTGATCCCGGGCAAGGTCCTGGGGAGAACCCTGATGGGGGTTCTCGGGGGAGGGACGAGCTTTCTTTTGACCAAACATGAATAAATCCTAAGATATGGCTTGGGAGATTTCCAGGGAAGAATGGAAAAAACCGGACTGTTTTACTTTCCTTCTTGATGCTAGCAGCATTGCCCTGCAGCCCAGCCGGAACTCCAGGCCCATTGCAGGTTATATCCGCCCAGTTGCCCTGTTACATCTACCACTTCACCGATAAAGTAGAGGCCTTGTCTTCCCGCTGCTTCCATGGTCTTCGACGAGAGGGCTTCAGTGCTGACGCCGCCCCGGGTTGCCTCGGCGGTGCGGTACCCTTCAGTTCCCTGGGGCGTGAACCGAAAGGACTGGATCTCTTCGGTGAGTTGTTTTGCCTGTTTTGGGGAAACGTCCTTGACCGGGACCGATGCCAGGCCGCTCCTCTCAAGGAGCGTTTCAGCCAGGCGCCGGGGGAGGTGCAGGGCCAGAGTGTTCAGAGCGGTTTTCCCCGGGTTTTTTCTTTGGGCCGTTTCAAGAAGGTGCCCCATGTTTTTTCGGGGCAGAAAATCAAGAATAACCTCCCGCCCCTGCTCCCAGTAGGTAGATAGTTGCAGGGCTACGGGACCGCTTACACCTCGGTGCGTGAAGAGCAGATCCCCCGTGAATGATACGTCTCCACAGTGGGCGGTAACGAGGATGGAGATGCCGCTGAGTGGCAGAAAGAGCGATTTTTCTTTTGTTTGCCATGTGAGGGGAACCAGGGCCGGGGCCGGAGGGACCAGTGGAAGGCCAAAGTGTTCGGCAATCCGGAAGCCCAAGGGCGATACTCCGGCAGTCGGAAGGGAAATCCCTCCCGTAGCCACCACCACCGAATCAGCGCTGAAAGTCTCCGAAGAAGTCTCCACACGGTACCGACTCTCCTGACTTGAAACCGTCCGGACCGTTTGGTTCATGCGTGTTACCGCGCCTCCTGCTCGAGCCTCCTGGAGAAGCATGTCCAGAATATCTCTCGAGGAATGATCGCAGAAAAGTTGCCCCTCCTGTCGCTCGTGGTAGGGAATGCCGTAGCGCTCCACCAGATCGATAAAATCAAACTGGGTATAGCGGCTCAAGGAGGACTTGCAAAAATGGGGGTTGTGGGAGATATAGTTGCTTGAATCAATCCGAAGGTTCGTGAAATTGCAGGCCCCGCCGCCGGCAATGAGAATTTTCCGTCCCGGTCTCTTGCCTGCATCGAGAACAAGGACCGATCTTCCCCGCTGACCCGCCTGGGCGGCACACATGAGGCCCGATGCTCCGGCACCGATGATAATTACGTCCCAGTCTTTCATGGTCCATGAGTCTACCGCAAAAGGCGAGATTGATCTTTACCCCTGGGTTCACCGGTTTGTTCCGGGAGTTTCTTCCCTCGGGGTGATTGCTCTGGTCATTTGCTCTGGCGCACGGTCCTGACCTTGGATTACTCTATAAGAGTTATGTCGCGTTCCGCAAAACAGGTTGTGCTTGTTGTTGATGATAGTAAATCGTCGCGATCTCTCCTGGTAGATATGCTAAGGGATCTCTCCGTCGAGGTGATTGAGGCGGAAAATGGTCAAGAGGGGGCCGATGCAGCCCTGGAGCATGTTCCCGACCTGATCCTCATGGATTACAGAATGCCTGTTATGGAAGGTCCCGAAGCGGTGGAGGTGATCCGCCAGCATCCACTGGCAGCGCGAATCCCGATTCTCATGATCACCGGGGAGACGGCTCCTGAAAAAATGCTCTCCTCTTTTCAATCGGGAGTTCTGGATTTCATACACAAACCCTTTGATCCGGTGCAGCTAAAGGCCCAGGTTGCAAGCTATCTCCGCCTGGCCGAGATAAACCGGCGGTTTGTTCTTGCCACCATAGATCGCGTGACGGAGCGGCCTAACGTGATGGCCCTCCAGGAGGATGTGGAGAATGAGGACGGAGCAAACCCGCTTCTGTTCATCCGGTCTCGTCAGGTGGTAGAGGTCCGTCATCTTTACGGTGCAGGAATAGGGGATAAACTGGAACGGGCACTCTGCGCCCGGATCGAGAAAATAGCCCGGTCAATTTTCAAGGTGGAGTGTTGTTTATACGTGATCGACAGGGGGGAACTGGTTCTCCGTTTCCTGGACGCCGAAAATTACATTGATAGCGAATCTGCTCCCATGATCATGAGGGCCTTTGAGCGCTACCTGGTGGCAGAAGAGTTTGAGGTGGAGAATCTTCTTTTTACCTGCGAGTTTCGCCTTGTGGTGAGTTTGCCGGGGGAAGGTGTTCTGGACGATGGTCTGATCGCGTTTTCAGATAGCCAGGCCCCCGGAACGGCCCCCACCCTGGTCTTTGCCGGAGAGGTAGTGGCCCAGCACCGTGAGGTGATCAGAAGCAATCTCCAGACTCTCACGTCTATCAGAAACTCTCTCCGGGAAGACCAGGTCGCGGCCTACGCCCAGCCTCTGGTTGATCTCAAGACGGAGGCCGTCATTGGCTATGAGTGTCTCATGCGCATCAGGGACTCGGCCGGCCAGATCCTTCTGCCTGGATCGTTCCTGAAGGTAGCAAAAAGCAGCCGCTATTATCCTGAACTGACCATGGCCATGCTTGATCAGGTGTACAGCGCCTTCCGGGCTCATCCCAGTCTCTATTCCTTGAACTTTTCAAGCGTCGATATTGAGAATCCCCAGGTGGTGAAACACACCTTGAAGATCCTTTCCGAGGATACCGCCTTTGCCCGGAATCTGGTAATCGAACTTGTCGAGCAGGAGGAGGGGAGCGACTTCTCCCAGATCAGACGTTTTCTTGAGAATATCAGTTCCTGCGGAGCCCGGGCTGCTATCGACGATTTCGGTAGCGGCTATTCCAACTTGCGGAGGTTAAGCGAACTGGATTTTCATTTCGTCAAGATTGATGGCACGCTGGTGCGCGATATTGTCGTGAGTGATCGGGCCCGGCGGCTTGTGGATTGGGTTGTGAGCTTTGCCGATCAGGCCAGGGTGGAGCTGATCGCCGAGTTTGTAGAAACGGCGGAACATCGGGACCAGCTTCTAAAGATGGGGGTTGGTATTGGCCAGGGGTTTTACTACGGCCGTCCCCGCCCCCTGGAAGAGCTTCTGCGGGGGGAGTGAGTCTTTTTTGCCTTGCCTTTTTGGGTTGGCTCAGGGCCTGGTTTAGTGCGCCTTCCTTGCCCGGGCGGAGAGCTTCCTCCCGGGGGCTTGCCCGTTCTCTGGTTTTTTCCTGGCGGCTCGGGCGGAATGAGACAGTGTTTTTTCCATCCGATCAGGTCTTCCCGGTGCGCTTCCTGGAGTGCTTCCCGGACGCGGTGCCAGTTTTTGGGGTCCCGGTACTGCAGCAGGGCCCGTTGCATCGCCTTCTCCCGGGGAGTTTTTGCTGAAGGAACTTTCTTGCCTGTGCGGGGGTCTATGCCTGTGTAGTACATGCAGGTTGCCGGGGTGCCCGGGGTGGGGTAAAAATCCTGGACTTGCTCGGGAGATATCCGGGATGCATGGAAGTACTCCGCCAGCTCGACGGCGTCAGCCAAAGATGTTCCGGGGTGACTCGAGATAAAGTAGGGGATCAGCTGTTGGGGAAGCCCCAGAGAACGATTGATCTCCCGGTAGCGCTCCTGAAATCGCTGATACACGGCTGCTCCCGGTTTTCCCATAGCTTCCAGGGCGTGGGCTGATATGTGCTCCGGCGCAACTTTCAGTCGGCCGCTGATGTGGCTGGAGCAGAGTTCTTTCAGGAATGTCTCATCCCGGTCAAGCAGGACATAATCAAAGCGGAGGCCCGAGCGGACAAAGACCTTTTTTACACCCGCCACCGCTCTGAGCGCGCGTAATACCTCCAGGTAATCCCGGTGATCGGCCCGGAGCTCCCGGCAGGGTTTTGGTACCAGGCACTGCCGATCCTTGCAAACTCCCCGGTGGAGCTGCTTCTCGCAGGCAGGGCGGAAAAAGTTTGCCGTCGGGCCTCCTACATCGTGAATATACCCTTTGAAACCGGGCAGGCTGGTGAGCAGGCGGGCTTCTCTTAAAAGACTGGCGGTGCTTCGGGATTGTATGCGCCGTCCCTGATGGTAGGTAAGGGCACAGAAGGTGCACCCGCCAAAACATCCCCGGTTGGAAACCAGGCTGAATCGGACCTCTTCAATGGCAGGAACGCCTCCCTGGTCCAGATAATCGGGGTGGAACGTTCGTGTGTAGGGCAGTTCGTAGAGCCGGTCAAAGGATTCTTCTTCCAGGGGGAGAGCAGGAGGGTTCTGAATCACCCTCCAGGGGCCGTAACTCTCAGCAAGAATGTCCGCGTTGAGCGCATCGGTATTCCGGTGCTGCTCCCGGAAGGACCTGGCGTAGGCCTCTGTGCCCATCGCGGAATCTTTCAGATCATCCCAGGAGGGCAAATCGTGCAAGGCTCTGCCGGGAAAGGCCTTCAGGTGCTCCTGCAGGTCCGTATTGGTGGTGCGGTATTTCCAGGCTGTTCCCGCCACGTTGGTGATATTGCGGGCCCGTGTTCCCCGGTCCAGTTGCCGGGCAACTTCCAGAAGAGCCCGTTCCCCCATCCCGTAAAGCAGCAGATCTGCCTTGGAATCGATCAAGATGGAGCGTCTCAATGAATCAGACCAGTAGTCGTAATGGGCAAATCGGCGTAGCGATGCCTCGATCCCGCCCAGAATAATATCTATATCCTTGAAAGCCTCTCTCAATCGGGTGCAGTAGACCAGGGTTGCCCGGTCGGGCCGCTTTCCCCCGACTCCGCTGGGGCTATAGGCATCCTGACGGCGGGGTTTCCCCGTGACGGTATAGTTGGCCACAAGAGAATCCATATTGCCGGCGCTCACCAGAAAGGCCAGGCGGGGACGCCCCAGGCGACGGAAGTCATCGCAGGAATGCCAGTCGGGTTGTGCAAGCACGCCCACGCGGTATCCCTGGTCTTCCAGAAGTCGTCCCAGCAGAGCTGGCCCGAAGGAGGGGTGGTCCACGTAGGCGTCACCGGTGACAAAAATAAAATCAAACTGTTTTCCCGGGAGATGATCTACCGAGAGAAAACGGTCTCGTGGAGCTTTATAGTCGATGAGGTTTGTCATGAAGTGGTATAATCCGATTCCAGAAGGGCCTCAGGCTCTCTCCCGGCTTCAGGGGTCTCCTTCAGAAAGGGAAAGGATGCAATCACTACGAGAACTATACCGGATCGGCTACGGGCCGTCCAGCAGTCACACCATGGGGCCCCGGTCGGCGGCGGAGAGCTTTTGTCTCGAAGGGGCCCCTCGTGAGCGGTACCGGGTAACGCTCTACGGAAGTCTGGCGGCCACGGGAAAGGGGCATATGACCGATGCTGCAATCCTGGATGCTCTCGGGCGGGAACGAACAGAACTTCTTTGGAAACCCCAGGTTGTCCTGGCACAACACCCCAACGGGATGACCCTGGAGGCGCTTTCGCCTCAGGGAGACCTTCTGAGAACGCGGACTGTCTTCAGCATCGGTGGCGGAGCTGTGGTCGAAGACCCCGGCTCTGCTCATGAAGCAAATCCTTCTGTTCCGGTCTATCCTTTCTTGTCCATGGAAGAGGTCCTGGCTATGGCGGATCAGGAAGGGGCCCAGCTGTGGGAATACGTGGATCGTCATGAGGAGAGCGGAATCCGCGACCATTTGGCTCGGGTCTGGCAGGTGATGCAGGAGGCGATCCGCCGGGGTCTTGAAACGGAGGGGCCCCTTCCGGGAGGACTCAGGCTTCCGCGAAAAGCCGCAGCCTATTACGCTCGCGCCCAAAGCGCCAAGGGTTACCTGAATGTCACAGGGCAGCTTTTTGCCTATGCCCTTGCTGTCTCCGAGGAGAACGCTGCCTGTAGCCAGATCGTCACTGCCCCCACCTGCGGCTCGGCGGGAGTTCTTCCGGCGGTCCTCTACTATCTGAAGAAACAAAACCGCCTGAGCGATGAACGTATCCTGAACGCCCTCGCAACGGCAGGGATTATCGGTAACATCGTAAAACAAAACGCCTCAATCTCGGGGGCTGAAGTAGGGTGCCAGGGTGAGGTCGGTACAGCCTGCGCTATGGCAGCTGGAGCGGCAGCGCAATTGCTGGGAGGCACGCCTCACCAGATTGAGTACGCCGCCGAGATGGGGATGGAGCACCATCTGGGGCTGACTTGTGATCCTGTGGCAGGGCTTGTCCAGATCCCCTGCATAGAGCGGAATGCGATCGCCTCGGTTCGGGCGCTGGATTGTGCTTCTTACGTGCTTCTCTCCGACGGGCGTCACCGGATTACCTTCGACGAGGTGGTGCAGACCATGGCCCAGACTGGTCGGGATATGAACGAACGCTACCGAGAGACCTCCCAGGGAGGCCTCTCTTTTTTCCACGGTCGCTGTCATGCAGGAGGGCTCCGTCCTCGCAAAGAACCGTCTGTGGAAGATTCCGAAAATCCTTCGGAACCATCTCCGGGGAAGGGGCTTGATTAGTAATGGGTTAGAAAGAATTTGAGTTTTTTGCCTGTGAAACGCTCCATATGTTGCACTATTGGAGTAATTCGACGACACTGTTCAGGTACAATCGCATTGTCTCTGCATCTGCATGTAATATCCTGACTTCTGGTGCCTGGCGAGGCAAGAGGCAACCAATAAAGGAGGACAGAGACTATGGTGATCTGGAAAAATATGGGCATTGGCAGGAAGCTTGTTCTTTCTGGCGTGGTCACGACGGTTCTCACGGCCCTGTCCATCGGTGGCGTTGCACTTTGGCAGGCCGCAGAGGTGGAAGGGATTGCCCAGGAGGAGACCTTCCGGCTGGCTCAGGAGGGACAGGAAGCCATCGTATCCGGGGTCATTGCCATGCTTGCCACCCAGCAGGAAGTTCTGGAGGAAAAAGTCTCCTACGACCTGAACGTGGCTCGCGATATTCTTGCACAGGCCGGGGAGGTTCATTTTGCTGAGGAAACCGTGACATGGCAGGCCAGCAACCAGCTTGCCCGGGCACAGTCCATCGAGATTCTTCCAAAAATGATGGTCGGTGATGTCTGGTTGGGCCAGAACGCCGACATTGCCAGACTTTCGCCTGTGGTGGACCGGGTGCGTGAGCTCGTGGGGGGGACCTGTACCATCTTTCAGCGGATGAACGAAAGGGGCGATATGTTGCGTGTCGCCACCAACGTGGAAACCCTGGAGAACAAGCGAGCTATTGGCACCTATATTCCTGCTATTGGTCCTGACGGGGTGCAGAACCCTGTTCTGGCCGCAGTCCTGGCCGGAGAACCCTATACTGGCCGGGCCTTCGTGGTTAACAGGTGGTATGTGACCGCCTATGAGCCTATCCTGGATAGTACCGGAGACGTGATCGGTGTCCTCTATGTCGGGGTACCGGAGGAGAGCGCAGCAAGTCTGCGCAGAGAGATCATGGACATCACCGTCGGCGAGACGGGCTACGTCTTTGTCATTGATCCCCAGGGCACCTACGTTATCTCTCATAACGGAGAGCGAGACGGCGAGAATCTCTGGGAAGCCAGGGATGCCGAGGGAAACTTTTTCATCCAGGACATGGTCCGAAGCAGTCTGGGTCTGGATCCAGGGGATTTTACGCAGGCCCATTATCCCTGGCAGAATCCGGGAGATCCCCACCCCCGGCAGAAAACAGTAAGCCTTGGATTCTTTGAGCCCTGGCAGTGGATAATCGGCGCAGGAACCTGGGACGACGAGTTCCTGAAGAGCGTTCACGCAATTCAGGCGGCCAACGCCAGGAGTCGATCTGTGATGGTCCTGGTGCTGGCTCTGTCTATGGCTGGCGTGACCCTCATCTGGTTTGTCCTTTCCCACGGTATCGTACAGCCTATCGGCCGAACTGTAGAAATTCTCAAGGATATCTCTTCGGGTGGAGGGGATCTGACCAGGAGGCTCCTTGCAACGAGTGGCGATGAAACCGGGGAAATGGCAAGGCACTTTAATATTTTTGTCGGGAAATTGCAGACCCTTATCAGCGCAATTTTTACCAACGCCGAGGGGATAGCCTCGGCCAGCACGCAGATGAGCGCTGTTGCGGACCAGACCTCTCGGGGTGCCACAGAACAGGCTGCGTCGGTGGAGGAAGTTTCTGCTTCCATCGCGGAGATGACCTCCCTTATCAGGAAAAACGCCGAAAGTGCACGAAAAACCGAAGAGGCCGCAGTCAATTCTGCAGACCTCGCCCGGGAGGGTGCTGCTTCGGTGCGGGAGACCGTTGGAGCCATGCGGAGCATTGCCGAAAAAATAATGATCATCCAGGAGATTGCCCGCCAGACCAATCTGCTTGCTTTGAATGCAGCTATCGAGGCAGCCCGGGCAGGCGATATGGGTAAAGGATTCGCCGTGGTGGCATCGGAAGTCCGAAAGCTGGCAGAGCGAAGCCAGAACGCAGCGGGCGAGATCACCGACCTGGCAAGGGTCTCGGTGGATGTTGCAGAACGGGCCGGTGCAATGCTTGAGCAGATGCTGCCTGATATCCTGCAGACTTCGGAACTGGTCCAGGGGATCAGTACGGCATCAGCAGAACAGGATAGCGGGGCGGCCCAGATCGCCAGGACGATCCGGGATCTGGACCTGGTGGTTCAGAAGAACGCCGCCACGGCCGAAGAAAGCGCCGCCGCATCGGAAGAGCTCAACGCCCAGGCCGAGCAACTTCGGGCCATGGTCAGGCAGTTCAAGATCAGGTGATGCTACCCGGCACACCTAGCGCGGTGATGTGACCCCTGGCACACCGTAGGGCATGAGATACAGGGGTGCCCCCTCCAGGGCTGCCAGTAATTGCAGCTCCGCCAGTGTCTCGGCCAGCTCTCTCGAGAGCGGGCGGCCAGGTCCCAGTCGGACTGGTGGTATGCGTGCCGGGCTCAACCCTGCCAGGCTGTTTCGTCCAAGACTGGAGGACCCGCCTCCTCCGGCGACGCCCAGGGCCTGGTTGAGATCAAACCGGGTGTTTCCCGGGACGGTGTGAATGCTCCGCAGGGGCAGGGACGAGTCCAGAAGTTGGGCCATGACCCGCTCCGCCTGGGAGAGCCCCCCCAGGGAATCGACCAACCCTTGATCCAGAGCCTGGCGTCCCGTCCAGACTTTTCCTTGGGCAACCTGGTGAACCTCCTCCCGTGAAAGGGGGCGCGAATCAGCTACAATATCGATAAAGCGTTGGTAGCCGTCGTCGATGTAGGCCCGCCAGAGGTCTTGCTCCTCCGGTGAGGGAGCCCGCAGGATCGAACCGAAATCAGCCTTTGGAGCAGTACGTACCGTGCCGGTTCCAATTGCAAAGCGCTCCAGGAGAGCTTCCATGTCGGCTTGTATCGCCACAACGCCGATAGATCCGGTGATGGTAGCGGGGTTCGCCACGATATGCGATGCCGGGGCCGAGATGTAATAGCCCCCCGAGGCGGCAATGCTTCCCATGGATACCACCACGGGCTTTCCTGCGGCACGGGCCAGGGAAACCTCCCGGGCAATTTGATCCGAGGCAGTAATCGCGCCCCCTCCTGTCTCAATGCGGAGAATAATACCCTGAACAAAAGGGTTCTCCCGGGCCTCACGAATCGCCCGGGAGAATGATTCTCCTCCGATGGACTCTCCCGCAATTGCCTCTCCCGGAATGATAGGCCCCACACCGTGAATGACCTGGATAAGAGCACCGCCCTCTGGGCCCCAAGCCAGGGGGGGGCGGCGAGTTCTGTCCGGCTTTCGCCATCGCTCTGTTCCCGGCGCGGCCAGAAAAATTGTTTCCTGCAATTGGTCGGGATAGAGTATCCCGTCGATCAATCCCGCCTCGAGGGCTCCCTGAGCCGTGAGATAGGGGCCGTCCGCAACAATTTCCTCCGCATCCTTCGGAAGGTGTGGTTTTCGTGCCGCCGCCAGAAGTTCGTTGTACATATCTGCCAGGTCTTCCAGGAGAATTTCCCAACCCTCGCGTTCTGCTTCTGTCATGGCCGCTTCGCTGAGGCTATCTCCGGCTGTTTTGTGCTCGTGACTGCGATAGTTGTAAATCTGGATGCCGTAATTTTGCAAAAACTGTCCCAGGTAGACGCCGCTGTAGGCAAAACCTCGCAGATCCAGCACTGCCGTGGGGTGAAAAAAGACCTGATCCGACACTGCCGCAGCAAGAAGATAGGCCACGGGATCGGCCCAGTCAAAGTAGAAGAAAATCTGCGTGCCCTGGAGGCGCAGTCGGTTGAACGCCTCCAGCAATTCGCTCACATAGGCCAGAGGAGCCTGAAGATAGGTGCCGTTCACAAGAATTGCCCCCACGGAAGGATCATCCCGGAACCGTTCAAGATCGTTTATGAGAGTCTCCAGAGGCAGATGGGGCTGGGAGAAACGGTGGACCCGGGGATGGGAAGTGATTGTGCCTGTTCGGTCGTATTCGATCACCTCGGAACCCCTTCTCTCCAGGACGGTGTGGCGCCGGGTTGCGCGAAAGAAACCGTAACCCATACTGTTCGAGAGTTCCTTCCCGGAGTTCTTCACGGCAGCAGAGGTTCCGGTCTCGCTTTGGCGAAGGTTGAAGCGGGCCCCCAGCGAAAGGGTCTCTTCCTGGTGGTCGTAACCGGCCGAGAGCCGCAGACCGTCAAGAACCTCCACCGTGATGGATGCTGTTGAGACGTCAAAGTCACTCTGGTCCGGAATCCACCGGATATTCCCATCCAGGGTAAGGCGTGTACCCCAGTGATCGTTGAACCAGAGAGGGCGGAACCCCAGCCCCGCTTCCAGAAGTGGATCATCGGGGAGATCCCGGTAGACCGCACCCAGCGAGAGGGCCTTGCCCGGGCGCAGGAGCATCCCTGCCTGGTAATGACCGTCGGTGAACGAGGACTCTTCCCAGGACCAGGAATAGCCCAGAGAGAGGTAGGGCCCCAGAGGGAGGGCTCCCGAGATTAGATGGGTAAAGGTTGAATCCTGGTAGCCCAGGGCATAACCTCCGAAGGACGCATTCAGAAGCAGGTGGTACTCTTCTCCGAAGTCTTTCTGCCCCGGAGCATCATTCTCGTTCAGGGGCAGGGCGAAGCCGAATCCGCTGGCCTTGCCCTGTGCCAGGGCAGCGGGATTTATCAGTGGCGTAAAGAGTTCATCCTGAAGGGCTGGCCCGCCCCAGGCTGGATTATAGAGAGAATAGCCCGGGGATGCCGGGGCCACCCAGGGGAAAAAAACTGTCAGCCCCAGAAGAAGGGCCAGGGTGGGTGCAACCTGTTTCATACCGGAAGATTATCACTCATTCCCGGGGTGGACAATCTGTCGTGACGTCGGCCGTGTTTTCGAGGAGGATCTTCTGGCCTTCTTGGGGTTTATCCACTACAGTGTCAACCCGGGGAGTCAGCTATGGAGAAGCAGCCATGGAGAAGATAGAAGGGCCGATGGAGTCGGCCATGACAGATGTAATCAAGATGTCGGAGGGTCTCGAGGGTCTGGAGGGTGCACCCATGGGAGACCGGGCCTTTGGAGCGCTCGTCTCCCGGTTGATCGGCCGGGAAGATCTGGACTTCGGGACGGCCCGGGAGGCCTTTCGGGAAGTCCTCTCTTCCCGGGTGACCGAGATGCATCAAGGCGCTTTTCTTGGTGCCCTGGCGGCCAAGGGAGAGGCTTTGCAGGAGTTGGCGGCGGCCTGGCAGGTTATCTACGAACTGGATACGGTAAAGCCCCTGGAGAAAGAGCCTCCTGACGTTCAGCAGCATTTCCTCAGCCTGAAGGTGGTAGAGAACTGCGGTACGGGAATGGATTCCTTCAAGACGTTCAACATCAGTACGGCCGCCTCAGTAGTGGCTGCCGCCTGTGGAGTTTCTCTGGCCCGCCACGGCGCGCGGTCCATTACCTCCCGTTGCGGAACGGTAGATATCGCCGAAGCCTTGGGGGTCGATCCCGATGTGCCTGTTTCGATGGTCCTCCGTAGTGTCACCACAGCCGGCATTGGCCTCTTTAACGGAATGAGCCCCGCCATACACCCCCAGGCGCTGGGGAGGATTCTCTCGCAAATTTCCTTCGGTTCTTGCCTGAACATTGCGGCGTCCCTCTGTAACCCCGTGATGCCGAAAATCGGGGTGCGCGGTGTCTACGCCCGGGAACTGGTGGAACCCGTGGCCGAGCTGATGCGGCAAATCGGATATCACCGGGGGATGGTTCTATACGGAGAAATCGATAACTCTTTTCACGGCATGGACGAGGCCTCGGTGTGTGGAACAACCTGGTGTGCCGAGTTCAGTGACCAGGGCCCCCTGAAGGTCTATTCCTTTCGGCCCGGAGATGCTGGCCTGGCCGTGCACGACCCCCGGGAGATTGCTCCCTCGGGGGACCTTTCCCAGGAGGCGGGCCGCTTTGTTCGAACCATTCTGGGAGTCGATGTTTCAGCCAGAATTGAAGCAGTTCTTCTGAACGCCTCGTGCCTTCTCTACGTTGCCGGAAAAGCCCGGGATCTTTCGAAAGGAGTCATACTGGCCCGGGAGGCGATCGAGTCCGGAGCTGCCTTCGATCGGCTTGATTCCTGGGTCCGCGCCCAGAACAGCGATCCTCAGAGGGGTGCTGCCAGACTCCGAAGACTTCGCACCTTGGCAGGCCTTGCTTCGGGAGAAAGACCATGAGACTTGTCATGACGGGGATCGGTCAGGCCGAGATGGACGAGTGCCCTCAGGGTGCCCTGGAAGTGGAGTACTGCGGTGTTTGCCGTACCGATGGAAAACTCTACCTCGAGGGACAGCGTGATCTTCACCTGCCTCGCGTGCCAGGCCACGAAGCGGTGGTGCGGGACCGGGAAGGGGGGCAACGCTTTGTACTTTGGCCGGGTATCGCCTGCGGCAACTGCCGGGACTGCCGTCAGGGAAAGGAGCAGCGGTGCCGGACGATCAGGATCATGGGGTTCCACTTCGACGGTGCTTTCGCATCCTCTCTTGACCCTCCCCGGGGGTCATCGTTTATCACGATCCCGGTTCCTCCCACGGAGCATCCCGAGCTCTATACGTTTGCAGAACCTCTGGGGTGTATCTTCCACGCCTTTGATAATCTGAGGGGGGATGAGCGAAGCGTGCTGGTCTACGGTGCGGGAACGCTGGGTCTCATGGCCTGGCGCCTGGCTCGGGATCGAGGTATTCCAGCGGTGATTCTGGAACGAAGCCAGGAAAAGATAGATCTGGTGGCCCGACGGTTTCCTGCGGTGCCGGTGCGAAAGGAGCTGCAGAATAGCCGGTACGGGGCAGTAGTGTGTGCCTGTTCCGACTATCAGGCGTTCTGTTCGGGGATCACCAAGCTTGCGAAAGGAGGAATTCTCCTCCATTTTAGCGGAATAACAAAGAACGAGACAGTTTCCACAAATCTGCTCAATATCATCCACTACAAAGAGCTTGCTCTGGCGGGAACTTACGGATTGCACCCCCGGGATATGGAACGGGCCGTGGCGTTTATTGCCCGGGAGGAAGAGTTTTTTGCCCTCCTGGTGGAAGAGGTGATTTCCCCGGAGGATTTTCCGCGACTCGCCCGGGATGTGTACCAGGGAACGAGGCTCAAGTACATTCTTCAGCCTGGCCGGGCACGTTGTGGGGATTCTTTCTCCGATCCCCCGGTTGGCCCGATATCCTGTGAAGGTTCGCCGGAGCAACGCCCGGGCGCGCGGGATATTTTGGAGGGGCAGAAAATCTTCCCCGTGTCTGCGTCGATCCGAAGTGCTGCACGGCACCGCATGGACCGCAAGGCCAAGCCCCTGGGGGCTCTGGGAGACCTGGAAGATCTGGCGGTCCAGCTCTGCGCGGTTCAGAATACCTTGGACCCCCAGGTCAGACGGAAAGTTATGGTGATCTTTGCTGCCGATCACGGTGTGGCCGAGGAGGGCGTTTCGGCGTATCCGCCCGAGGTGACCGCTCGAATGGTAGATACCTTCGCCCGGGGCGGGGCCGCTATCAACGTTCTCTCCCGCCTTCATGGCCTTGATCTGACCGTGGTCGACATGGGTGTAAGGGGAGCAGTCGCCTCTCACAGGAAAATCATGAACAAATGGATCGGCCCGGGCACCAGAAACAGCGCTCTCCAGCCAGCCATGACCTCCCGGCAGGCCATGGAATCGCTCAAGCGGGGCCGGGAGGTCTTTTTGGAACTGATGGACCGTCATGGACCGATAGATCTGGCAGGATTCGGGGAGATGGGAATCGGCAACACCACGGCGGCCTCGGCGATTATCGCCCTGGCCACGGGGAAAACTGCCCAGGAGGTGGCAGGCCGTGGTACCGGTCTGGACGACGAAGGACTGCGGCGAAAGATCGAGGTTCTGGAAAAAATTATAGCGCTCCACCGAGGAGGCCAGGAGGAGGGCCCGGATGGTCTTGATATCCTCCGTTCTGTGGGAGGATTCGAGATCGGTGGAATCGCCGGAGCTCTTCTTGCGGCAGCTTCCGCACGAACTCTGGTGGTTCTGGACGGGCTTATCTCGACTGCCGCCGGTATAATAGCCGCCATGATCGAACCGGCAGTGAAGGACTATATTATTGTATCCCACGCTTCGGTGGAGCCGGGCCACAGGGCGGCGTGTGGTTTTCTCGGGGTGAAGCCTCTGGTCGATCTCTCCCTGCGCCTTGGTGAAGGATCAGGAGCTGCCCTGGCAATGCCTCTGATAGAGAGCGCTGCTGCCGTCATGAGAGACATGGCTTCCCTGGAGGAGGCGGGAGTGGTTCCGCCGGGAGATCGCGCCCGATCCTGAAGGTTTTCCATGAAAGTTCCGGCTGGGAGCGCATCACTCCCAGGGGGGATTCATCTTCACCCACGAGACGGTCCGGTCCGGAAGAAACCCGATTTTTTCCACCAGCTTCATGGATGCCTGGTTCCGGGGCTCCACATTCAGGAAGGGAGTCTCTCCCCGAGCACACCGTTTTCGTACCAGGTCTCGCAGAACCCCTTCGGCCAGACCCTGGCGGCGGCAGGATGAAAGAACGTGAAGAAATCCCAGGGATCGGTCATCGTGGGTGAGTCCCCAGGCGACCAGTTCGCCCTGCCGGAGTATCCCCGACGAAATATCTTCTTCAAGCCGCTCCTGGATATATTCCGTCGAGGTGTACTCCTTATAATCGGAGTTGTCCTGGATAAACCGGGCTTTCCCGGGATCTATCGAGGGGAGCAGCCCCGTCAGGCCGGAGGGATCTTCTCCCTGCCAGGATCCTGTCTTCCAGGGATCGCTCTGATGAACGATGTCTCCAGAGGCCGGTTCCCGAGAGGAGAAGGGGAAATAGAGTCTCCGGGTGTCCATTTTCCATTCAAAGGATCCTGAAGCTGCAAGAACGTTCGCCATCCAGGGCTGCACATTTGCAAAATAGGGTGTTATCCTCCGACACTCCCGGAGAAGTTCCGTCAGTTCTTCTTTTCCGGCCTTCTGGTGTGTTTCGGGAAGGGCCGTTGCCGGGGTAGTGGTTGCACCCGGCGAGACTGACCAAGGCGTGGAAACTGCAGGCTCCGCAGAATAGAGGTATCCCCAGAGATAGTCGCTTTTGCCGAAAAGAACCAGGGAGTTCCCCTGGCGAAGGACATGCCTGATCGGCCTGGTTGCAAAAAACCCCCGGATCGGCAAGGCCTGGAGCGGATCGATCTCCAGGAGGCGGCTGATTTCTTCGGTGATCATGGCCCGCAAGAATAGCATTTTTTCTGATCCTGATCAGGCCTTCTCCCGGGTGAAGGAGGGGGCGTATTATCAGTGCTCAATCATTGTAACATTGTAAGATCCGCGATTTTTCCTGCATGAAAGATCGTGGATGGAAGGTCTTGCCTGAGGGAAGGGGTGATGCGATAATCAAAACTGGGCATTCGGAGAAATTCAGCGATTCTGGTATATGCTGGAGTGCGGAACAATCCAGGAAACGCCTCATTGAACTTCGTCAGGAGGGGCCATGACTACCTTTACCTTGGGAACAAAAATTCTGTCGGGTTCGGAGAGCCTGAACTACCTTCGAGACCTGAAAGCCGATACAGTCTGTGTAGTCACCGACGCTACCATGGTTTCCCTGGGGATCACGGAGCTGGTAACAACTCTGCTTGACGAAGAAGGTATCTCATACCGGGTCTTTGATTCGGTCGAGGCAGATCCGAGCCTCGAAACGGTTCAGACCGGTCTTTCCCATATTATCGAGACCAAGCCTGATGCTGTGATCGCCGTGGGTGGCGGATCAGTGATCGATGCTGCCAAGGCAATCATGTATTTCTGCATCAAAACCAAGGAACGGCTCCTGCACAAGACGGAGATCTTCAAACCCCATTTTGTGGCCATCCCCACAACCAGTGGAACGGGATCGGAGGTAACCTCCTTTTCGGTTGTCACAGACACGGCAAGACAGACCAAAATTGCCCTGACTGATCCTCTGATGGTGCCCGATGTGGCGATCCTGGATGCCCGATTTACCATGAGCGTTCCTCCTGCCGTCACGGCCGACACCGGCGTTGATGTGATAACCCACGCCTTCGAAGCCTACGTTTCAACCGAAGCCAGTACCTTTAGCGACATCCTGGCGCAGCAGGCCCTGGAGATCGCCTTTCATAACCTCCAGCAGGCCTTCCGGGACGGCCAGTGCCGTGAGGCTCGGCAGTTCATGCACGAAGCCTCCTGTCTGGCGGGTATCGCCTTTACCAACGCTGGTCTGGGGATCAATCACAGCCTGGCCCACGCTGTGGGGGGGCGCTTCAAGATCAGCCACGGCCGGACCAACGCGATCCTTCTGCCCCTGGTGATCGCCTTCAACTCGGGAGCTCTCGACGGCCGGGAAGAGGAGTTCGGGCACAAATATGATCGCCTGACACATCTCTTCCGCCTCGATCTGCCAACATCTGCCGAACGGCTGCGGGCGCTGGTGACGCTGGTGCAGCGCTTCAACCAGGCCCTGAAAATTCCTCCTTCCTTTGCGGCCCTGGGCATCCAGGAGGATGCCTTTCGTCAGGCCCTTCCCGTGCTGGCAGCCAAGGCGATGGAGGATGTCTGTACCACCACAAACCCCCGGCCCGTTAATGTTCAAGAGCTGGAGTGCCTCTTGGAGCAGGCCTGGCAGGGCCTCTAGCGGGCTTTTCCCTGTGGTGAGCTCTGGCGTATTGGGCATACAGGCCAAGCGCGGCCACAAGGGTGATGGCCTCGTAGACCACAGGAGCCATCCAGATGCCGGGCTCGCCCAGGAGGGGCGGGAGAGCCAGAAGCACCAGTGCTATCAACAGATATCCCCGAAGCAGACAGATCACCGTGGCCCGCAGCGTCTCTTTAAGAGCGGTAAAGTATCCTGCCAGGATTACGTTAAACCCGCAGAGGAGAAACCCCAGACTGAACATCCTGAGTCCCCGTAGAGAAAGAGCAAAGACCTCGCTGTTCCGGGGGTCAAGAAAGAGTGCCACCAGAAATCCCGGCGCCAGTTGGGCTATAGCCAGAAAGGCCAGGGAAAAGAATACCGCAGTACGATTCCCCAGGGAGAGAATCCTGCGAAAGTTCCAGGGTTCCTGCCGGCCGTTGTAATAGCTTACCAGAGGCTGCATTCCCTGATTGATTCCGATCATCGTCATGAGAACCAGGTTGTTCAGGTACATGATGACACCAAAGGCGGCAAGGCCGTAGGCCCCCAGGGTTCTCACGATCGTCAAGTTGAAGAAAAATATACAGAACGCTGCCGAGAGTTCTGTCAGGGCCTCGGGGAATCCTATGACGAACATCCTTTTGAGGGCGTGCCAGTCCCAGCGGGGTCGTACAAGCTTAAGATTCGATTTTCTCCCGAGAAAATGCACCAGGCAGCCCACGCAGGCCACGGCTTGGGACATGCCGGTTGCTATGGCCGCCCCCCGTACTCCAAGGGGAAAGAGAATGACCAGGAAGTAGTCCAGGACGATGTTTGTCACCGCTGCCACCACCACGAAGACTGTGGAATAGACAGGAAAGCCATCAGCCTTCACCAGGACCTCCAGGGAGTAGGCCACCATGAAGAAGGTGCTGAAGATGATGATTATCCTGAGATAGTCCTTCACATCCTGCATCGTCTCGGGGGTTGCCCCCAGAAAGAGGGCGATCTCATTCAGGAACAGGAGCGAGAGGCCCGTGATGACCACGCCCAGGACGGTGAGAACCACCACGTTCAGGGTGAAGTAGTGGTTGCACCGATCCCATTCTTCTCGGCCCATGGCAAAGGTGATCATTGTAGAGGACCCCACTGCAGCCAGGAGTGACACAGCAAAGATGGTGTTGATATAGGGCATGGCGGTATTTACTGCTGCCAGTGCCAGGGGCCCCACACCGCGGCCCACAAAGATTCCGTCGATCATTGTATAAATAGAGAAAAACCACATGGCGCTCACCGACGGCACCAAGTATCGTAAAAATTGCCGGGTTACCGGCGAAAGAGATGAAAAAACGTTACGCATACCAATACTCCTGAAATGTGCGAGTTTTGCCCGGTCTTGCCGGGAAAAACAACCTTGAGAAGGACTCTAAACCTTGGTACAATGCCAAGGTCAAGGAAGGCTGGACAAAAAATGAAAAAAGAATACCGGATTGGCGAGATCTGTGCGCTTTACCGAATCGGCCCCGACTCGTTGCGCTACTACGAGCGAAAGGGCTTGATCTCTCCAAAGAGGAGGGAGAACGGCTACAGGGTCTACACCCTCGATGATATCTGGCGCCTCAATATCATCAAGGATCTTCGCAAACTTGACTTTTCAGTTGATCAGATAAAAGGCTATCTCCAGAAGCGTTCTATTGGAACAACGATTGATCTGATGCGGCAGGAGCTCGACCTGATCGAGCGGGAAATCATGCCCCTGGCGGCACTGCGGGACCGCCTCTCCGAGAGAATTCAGGTCCTGGAGCGTTTTTCAACCGAGGCGGTGCGTGAAGAGATCTCCCTTCAGGAGCTTCCCGATCGGCCCGTGCTCTTTCTGGAAGACACCCTCTCCACCGATCAGGAGGTCGACCTGGCCTTTCGGACACTCCAGGGTCAGGATGATGAAACCCTGTTTCTCTTTGCAAATAATGATATGGGCGTGGTTGTCCCCGAGGAGGGGCTTCGGCAGGGTGTCTATACACGGTATCAAAAGGCATTTTTCTTTGTCGATTCCCGGGATTTCCCTCGGGCCGGGACGATTCCCGGCGGCACCTATGCAATCCTGGTATACAGGGGAAGCTACCGGAAAAGCCCGGACTGTTTCGAGAGGATTCTGAAGTTCATGGGGGATCGCGATCTGGAGATTGGGGGGAGCGCGCTGGAGATCTACCGACTGGATATCCACGGCACATCTCGCGAGGAAGAGTTTATCACCGAGATCCAGATCCCTGTCAGAGAGAAATAAGCCGGGGGCCAGGACAGCCCCCGGCAGGGCACCTTTAGGGTGCCCCGGGAGTAGCGTTATTCACCGATCACGGTGATGCGGCCTTCGATTTCGGGGGCCACGGGGCTCCGCTCACCGATGTAATTGGCAAAGACCTCATCCATGCTTCCAAAGGTCGAGTAATCGAGCTCGGGCAACATATCCAGACCATCACCTCCGGCGTGGAGGAAATCGTTGGTGGCAACGCTGTAGGTTGCGGCGAGGTCCAGAGAATTGCCGTTCACACGGACATCGGCAGGATCAACACGCTCTCCGGCGGGCCGGGAAGGATCATAGGAGAAGGTCAGGCCCGACCAGTGCATGAAAGCGCCGGCTGCTTCGGGGTAGGCTGCTACACCAATTTCGATAACCTCGAGTACCTGCGCTCCCGTGAGCTCCACCGATACAACCTGGTTGCCAAACGGCATGACCTGGATTGTCTGACCACGGGTGATCTCTCCCACAGGGATCGATGCCCGGATTCCCCCGCCGTTGCTGAAAGCAAGATCGGAGTCGGCCACGTCTCTCATGGAGTCTATCACCAGGTTTGCAAAAGCCGTTTCCCGAACCCGCACGCTTTCGCGTTCGCCGTCCAGAAAGACCGCTGTCTCTCCCACAATCTCGTTCAGAATGTCGCCCTGGCGCTCCTTGATTGTCTCAATCAGGGCCACAACCCCGGGATGAGGTTCCACGTTCTGGGCCTCTTCTTTGGTGATCAGCGAGGCGGTGGCGCTCACCACAACACCGTCTTCTACCACGATATCAACCACGCCCAGGTTTTTGTTGTATTCCTCGGTCTGGACGATCAGGGTATTGCCCACGCGGTATCCCTCGGGGAGGAGGGTATGGGAATGGCCGTCCACGATGATATCGATTCCCGGCACAGCCTCGGCCACGAGTCGGCTGTCGTAGTCGCCCTCGAACCCCAGGTGAGCCAAGGCAACGATCACGTCGGCACGGCCCTGGAGATGATCCACCATTCGCTGCGATGCCTCGATGGGATGGCCGAAGGCAAGCCCCTGGGTGCCGCCGGGATGGCTTTTCCAGAGCGTTTCCGGTGTAGCCAGGCCAAAGATCGCCACGGTGACTCCGCCCGATTCCTTGATCACGTATTCCGGCAGGAGCGATGATCCGTCGGCTTCGACGGTGACGTTTGCTGCCAGGATCGGAAACTCTGCCAGTTCAGCCAGTTCCAGAAGACGGTCCTGGCCGTAGTTGAACTCGTGGTTTCCCGCTACCATGGCGTCGTAGCCGATAAGGTTCATAACCTCTACCATGCTTGCTCCGCGTTCAATGTTGGTTATGGGAAGGCCGTGAACGGTATCGCCGGCATCAAGAAGCAGGACGGCTCCTTTTTCCTGTCGCTGGGCTTCTATGAGCGCAGCCAGGCGGTCCGTGCCCATGCCGTCAAACCGGCCTTCCTCAATGCGGCCGTGCATGTCGTTGGTGTGCAGAATGGTAAAGGATCCGCTTGCGGGTTCTCGGGGTTCTGGTGCTGTTCCGCACATTGCCAGGGAGAAAGCCGTGGCCAGCACAAGGCCAAGAGTGAGTAGCTGGGCTACAATCGTCTGTCGTCGTATCATATATTCACCTCCTGAGTGGAATAGAAATCCCACTATACCACATCAAACACAAGCAGAAAAGCTTTTCACGGATTTTCTTGAGATAAATGAGGTGGTTTTTGGAGATTTTAATCAAGCCAGGGTTCAAAGGCTCGGTCTTCCTCCAGGAGCCGGTGAAGGAAGTGAACAAGCCGGGGATTTTCCAGGATCTGGCTTAAACGATCTTCCCGGAGCGCATCGCTGATCGCCTGGTCTCCATCAAAGGAGGAAGATCGTCTTTCAGTTTTCAGCCAGTTCTGGTAGGCCGTGATTGCCCGGTCCAGGCGCTGTGTGGAAACCCCCTCCTGCTGATACCACTGGAGCATCTGGTGGAGGACCAGATAGATTTCGTCGGCCCGGGTTACATACTGTCGGTAGATACGGTGAGGAATAAACGGGGGAAGGCGGTATTCCCGGGCGACCCTGCGAAAGCGCTGGAAGAGATCGTTCCCGTAGGAGGTTTTGACTGTTCCTGCCGGAGAATTCCTGCCGTAGAGATCGTGGTAGAGCTCCTGCAGGTCCAGGGGGCTTCTGATGGCCGACTTGCCTGGACCATTCGGATCGACCGGGTTGTCCGGGTTAGTCAGGGGGGACAGGTTAGTCAGGGGGGACAGTCTGGAGAGGAAAAAATCTTTCTGTCGCCCCGGGCGCAGGGTGAGTCCTCCCGGAATGAGGCATTGGGCGCCGGTGTCCCCCACGGTTCGGGCAAGGGCCCCCAGGGCCCGGGATGAGTCGGTCAGTTCCGGCAGAAGGGGCATGGCAAGAACGCCCGTGGCAAAACCGGCCCGGGAGAATCGTTCCAGGGTTTTGAGGCGCTGGGTAGAGGAGGGCGCCCCTGGCTCGAGGATAGCTGCTGTCCCGTCGTTCAGGGTAGTGATCGTCATGAGCAGCAAAAAGCCTGCTTCCTCATTCAGCTTTTTCCAGAGGTCTATATCCCGCTCTATCAGAGTTGATTTTGTCATGATCATCACGGGAAACCGGTAATAGCCCAGAAGGTCAGCACACCGCCTGGTCAGGAGGAGTTCTTTCTCCAAGGGCTGGTAGCAGTCGGTGATTCCGCTTCCTATGGAGATGATTCCCTTTTCCCGTAGCCGTGGCAGCTCTTTCTCAAGAAGATCGGGGGTGTTCTCCTTCACAATGATATCCCGGGAAAAGTCGCCCTCCACGTGATATCGTTCGGCGCGACCGTCGCAGTAGATGCATCCATGACTGCAACCCTGATAGGGCGAAAAGCGGTACCGTGCCATGGAAAAGGTGCTGGGCAGAGGAGACGTAACCAGGGCCTTGCGGCCGCGACGCAGGCAGGGGCGAGGCGAGAGATCCTGATCATTGGAAAGCCCCGCCCGGTCAGCGGAAATCCTCGTGAGACCGGAGGATTCCTCGGGAGGTTCAGAAGACTCGGAAAAAGGTTTTCCCATCGCGCTTTGAAGTGTATCATGGAGACCATCTTCTGCCAGGGGGCTTCATGGATATCAGGTTTCTTGGAACGGCGGCATCACCGGCGATGCCCCTCCCGTTTTGTGTGTGTGCCGGTTGCAAGACAGCCCGGAAAGAGGGGGGCAAGAATGTCCGTCGCCGTTCAGCCTGTCTGGTCAACACCGATCTTCTGCTGGATCTCGGGCCGGACGTTCCCTCGGCAGCTGCCTCCCGGGGCTGGTCCCTCACCAGGGTAGAACTCTGCCTTCAGACTCATCCCCACGCCGACCATTTTGACCCGGAGCTGCTCATATCCCGCCACCCCGAGTGGGGAGGGGCCGTGCGGGCCCCCCTGGTCTTTGCCGGGTCCCGCAAGACGCTGGAAGCGCTGGATGCGGTTTTTCAGCGACAGTGCGACTACGGATCGCTTCTGGAGAAGCCTGTGCAGGAGGTGCTTTCGCTCGAAATCACAGAGCTGGAGCCCTTCCGGGAAATATCCCGGGGACGATATTCGATTATTCCCTACCCGGCGAACCATGCCCGCGAGTTTGATTCCCTGGTCTACGCCGTTTCCGACGGGGAAAAAAGTCTGTTCTACGGAACCGATACCGCCGGGATCGACAGCGAGGTCTGGGACCATATGGTTGCCAGGGGCAGGGCCTTCGATGCGGTGGTCCTGGACCAGACCTACGGCTTGGGGTTTCCTTCATCGGATCATTTGTCGGCCGAAGGAACCGCTGCCGCCGTGAGCCGCTTCAGAGAGCTTGGTCTTCTTGCTCCCGGAAGCTGTGTTTTCGCCACTCATCTTTCGCACGAGGGAATTCTGGAGCACAACCAGATGGAGCGGTGGGCTCTGGAGAGGGGGTACAACATCGCCTATGACGGCTTGATGCTCACTTTGTAACCGTCGACGATCTCGCGCCTGGGGGCGCCTGGTGCGTATTTTGCTCTTTTGTTGAATTGCTGTTTCCAGAAAGCGATAATTCAGGGTGGAGGGCGCGATGAGTTTCAGGAAAGGTTCTGTTTTGTTCCTTCTCCTGATTTGTGGGGGGGGGATTGTTTGGTGAGACCTCGGGATACCGGTCGTTGCGCCTGATCCTCGGTCCCGAGAGCCGGGATTACTCCCTGAACTCCAAGGTGTCTACCGGTGTGGGTGATTTCCACTTGGGGTCTTCCAGTGCTTCCTGGGATTCTGCCTGGGCCATTCTGAACCGTCCCGAAGTGGCTGTCGAGGTTCTTCCCTTTATCGGGGTCGGTCACAGTCGTCTTTCCTTCGAGGCAGGATCGCTCTCTACCACAATGGAGGGCTACGTTGTCGAGGCAGGAGGATATCTGAACATTCTCTACCGGGGATTATCCCCTTTGGACATCGGGTTTGGTCTGGGATTCATCTCCCGTCAGAACCGGTTCAGCGAGGGTCTGGCAGGAGGGAGTACCCTGGATGTCGATATCGATGCAACGGTGATCCGGATCTTTTGCATCGCCGGATTCCGCCTGTAGTGACCCGGGTGCCCACAGGGGACACCCGGGCCATGATCTCCAGGAGACCCGGTTCCGGCCCGGTCCTAGAGAACCTGGGGCAGGAAGATCGTTACGGCCGTGAAGTAGATCATCAGTCCACTGACATCCTTGATCGTGGTGATGATGGGGTCTGCACCTGCAGCCTGATCAAAGCCGAGTTTCACCAAGATCCAGGGAACGATAAAGCCCAATCCCACAGCAATTGAGATGGTCAAGGCCAGCGAGATGCCTACGGCGACTCCCAAGGCTGGTATTCCCATCCAGAGACCCGCGATGATCCCGCCGCAGATTCCCAGGGCGATGCCCATTCCCACGCCGTTTCTGAGCTCTTTCAGCCACTGGCGGAAGAAGTTCCCCATGCTGATCTGTCCCAGTACCAGGCCACGGGTGAAGATCGTGGACGATTGAGTCCCTACGTTCCCTCCCATATCCATGATGACCGGGATGAAGATAGCCGTGGCAGCCACCGCCTCAAGAAGCTCTTCGAATACCCCGATCACCGCTCCGGCAAGCATTCCACCGGCCAGGGTTATGAGCAGAAAGGGCAGGCGGACCCGCAGGACGTGGCCAAAACTGCCGTTGATCATGTTATGGCTTCGGTCCGATTCCCTCTTGGTGATATCAATCAATCCCACCTTGTCGTACATATCGTCGGTTGTCTCTTCCCTGATAACATCCATGGCGTCATCGGCGGTCAGAACGCCTACCAGACGATTCTCCCGATCCACCACGGGGAGTTCAAACGCATCGGCCCGTTGAAGAAAACGGGCCGCATCCTCCTGGTCATCGCTGGTGTTGAGCACGTCCAGATCGTAGCTGCCCAGCAGTTGGGAAATCTCTGTGGCCGGGTCTGCCACCACCAGTCTGCTCACAGGAATCATCCCCTCGATATGCCGTGTTTCATCGGTCACGTAGAGCATGGTCACGGGAAAGTCGATCTCTTTTTTCTTCATTCGCAGTCTGTTGAGTGCTTCCTCCACGGTCATGGCTTTGGTTACCTGAAAATGGACCGGTGACATGATTCGTCCCACCGTGCCATCGGCGTAGCCCATTAGCTGCGATGCCGCCTGACGCTGCTCCCTGGGAAGGCCTTCCATGAGCCGCTTGGCCACTTTTGCCGGAAGCTCATCCAGAAAGCGAACCTGATCGTCGGGGTCAAGCTCCGTGAGAAGCTGGAGTGTTTCTTCCTTTGTGAAGGACACCACCAGGTCTTTTTGCATCACCGGGTCCATCATTTCGAAAACATCGATGGCCACGTTTTTGTCGAGAAGCCTGAATACCACAGCCCGGTCGTGTTCTTCACAGTCCTGGAGTCCGTAGAGTAGTTCCGCAGGCGTCATGCCCTGCATTTCTGCCTTCAGCGGTTCAAGATTTTGGGACTTTATGTGGTCATGTGCAAAATCTGCAAAGTTGTCTGTTATGTTCATTCTCTTCTCCCTTTTTTCGGCGGTTCTTCCATTCCTGTGGAAGCAGTTTCCCGCACGCGGTTTGTTGTGAATCTGGTGTGAGCGCTCCATCGCGCTTTCGGTTACGCGGCGTCCCAGTGGATCGCCTGCACCGATTCCTCCAGACCGATTCTGGAAATGATTTGTTCCAGCTTTGCTGCCTCGTTCCTCTTCATCATCACACGAGCTGTAATAGCTATACGGCCATCCTGATCCGACTCTTCCCGGGAAACTCCCCGGAGCGAGATCGCTTCGGCGCTCATCATGGCGTGCAGCACGCTTCGAATGTGGGGTTCTTCGGCGACTCCACAGAGAACCGAGAGCTGATACTCGAGAAATGGTTCTTCCCGGTTCGCTCCGTTCGCTCCGTTCGCCCCAATGGAGAAGCGCAGGACGGTGTTGACCCCCACAATTACGGCAGTCCCCAGAGCTGCCGGAGCCAGAAAGCCAAAGCCGGCCAAAGAGCCGATCGCTGCTGCGGACCAGATCGTTGCGGCGGTGTTCAGTCCGGAGATGGAATACCCTTCCTTGAAGATTACCCCGGCACCAAGGAAACCGATTCCCGAAACAATCTGGGCGGGTATCCGGGTGGGGCTGGTATCACCTTCAACCATCACCGACAGGAGGACAAAAAGAGCTGAGCCTGTTGCCACCAGACCATTGGTCCGGATTCCTGCGGTGCGGTTTCTCCATTGCCGCTCGGCGCCGATCAGTATCCCCAGCAGGAGCGCTGAGATAACTCGTATTGTGAAAATGTGTAGTGCCATGGGCACCCCCTTGTTCATCACCCTCGCGGGTACATGTCCAGGAGATACCTACGGGGAGGTTTTCGGAAGACAGGTACGCTGGAGGATGGTTGTGTGGGCATGTGTGAAATCCCTTAAATCCGGTAAAGGATCGCTGTCCATTCATCCTCCTTCCTGGTGTAATATCGGCGGGGTTTGGTGCCGGCCAGATGAGAACTCGCGAGAGAACCCAGGCACCACCGATAAAAAAAGGCCTTCCCCGGAAAATCCGGGAAGGCCTTTGGTTGCTGCGCACGACCTCTCATGGAGAGACCAGGCGGAGCGCCTTGCCGGATTCCGACAAGACAGGCCTTCCTCGTTGCGGTTTTAGCACTGCGGGGCGTTTGGAAACCTCTCAGGGTTTCGCTTGAGCCGCGTTATGCAGATCCTTAATCCGAATCTGCCTGTTCAACCCCTTGGCGTCTCTCGACATTTCGGGGCAGCGGCGTATATCCACGCAGGAGCCTCACCTCACAAAGGCATGGCCAACATACACAGGCGATTTGTCTGTGTCAAGTTCTTTTCCGGCTCTTTTCCGGCTCTTTTCCGGAAAAGCCTTGCGATTTTTCCTGCCCTGGCGCAGATATCACGAACCTTCTTCGTCAAGGAGTTCCTGGATATCCCGGTGGGGCAGGTCAAAAGCTTGCGCCACGCCCGGGCAGGTCAGGTGATGCCGATAGGTATTCACGCCCAGGGCGATTCCCCGACTCCTTCGGGCGGCCTCTTTCAGGCCCAGGCTGGCGATCTCCAGGCCGTAGGGCAGAGTAACCGCGGTAAGGGCCTGGGTGGAGGTTCGCGAGACCGCCCCCGGCATATTGGCCACACAGTAGTGAAGTACTCCGTCAACTTCATAGACGGGATCATCGTGGGTTGTCGCGCGAGCCGTCTCCACGCACCCTCCCTGGTCAATTGCGACGTCAACAATGACCGCGCCTCGTTTCATGTGCTGCAGGTCACTGCGGGTGATGAGTCGGGGAGCCCGGGCCCCCGTAACTAAAACCGCCCCGATAACGAGATCGCTCTCTCCGAGGACCATCTCCAAGTGTGATCTGTTGCTCGAGAGGGTAGTCAGACGCCCCTGGAAGATATCGTCCAGGTAGCCCAGGCGCTCCATATGCACATCGAGGATGGAAACCTGGGCTCCCAGTCCAAGGGCGATCTTGGCTGCGTTGGTTCCCACCACACCACCGCCCAGGATGGCGATCTTTCCTTTTTCCACACCGGGAATCCCGCCCAGAAGCACTCCTCGTCCTCCCTGGGGGCGCTCCAGAAAGCGGGCTCCTTCCTGAACGCTGAGTCTTCCGGCGATCTCGCTCATGGGTCGCAGAAGCGGGAGCTGGCCCGGCCTGGGTTCTACCGTTTCGTAGGCAACTCCCGATACGCCTTGTTCCAGCAACGCCGAGGTGAGTGTCTCTTCTGCGGCCAGGTGAAGGTAGGTAAAAAGAATTTGCCCGTCCCGCAGCAGAGGGACTTCTGAGGGCATGGGCTCTTTTACTTTCACGATCATCTCGCAGGATGCATAGATTTCTTCAGGGGTGTCACAGATATGTGCGCCGGCCCGGGTGTATTCCTGATCGGTAAAACCGGCTCCCAGGCCTGCTCCTGCCTGAATCAGAACATGGTGTCCCGCCCTGGTGTAGGCCCCTGCACAGCCGGGGGTCATGCCCACCCGGTACTCTTGTCGCTTCACTTCGGTAACAGAACCGATCTTCATCTTCAGCCTCCGGTCATAGGTCTGGGGTCAAAGGATGATTTTACGGCGACCTGAAGAAGAAAGGAACCGGAAAAGAGAAAACTTCCCGGGATTTATTCTGCCGGAGACGGGACTTGAACCCGTACAGCTGCAATAGCCGGGGGATTTTAAGTCCCCTGTGTCTACCAGTTCCACCACTCCGGCAACAGAGGGATTCTATTCCGGCCAGCTTGTGCAGGTCAAGGAAAGAGTTCGAACCAGGCCGAAAAGCTTGTCCGGAACCGTCGAAGCTGGTACGGTACAGCATGAGCATACAACAATGGGACTCTGCTCCCGCGATGACGATCGAAACCGATCGCGTGTACACGGTAACGATGGAAACCAGCAAAGGTTCCATCACCCTGGAACTGTGCCCCGAGCATGCCCCGGTAACGGTGAACAACTTTCTCTTTCTGGCCAGCGAAGGCTTCTATACCGATGTAGCTTTCCACCGGGTGATCAGCAACTTCATGATTCAGGGGGGTGATCCCACCGGTACTGGCCGGGGAGGCCCGGGGTACCGCTTCGCCGATGAGACCAGGGGAAACCCCCTGCGCCACGAGGCAAAGGTAATATCCATGGCGAACGCTGGCCCGAACACAAACGGAAGCCAGTTTTTTATCACCCACGCACCCCAGCCCCACCTGGACGGCAAGCATACCGTCTTTGGAAAGGTCACTGCCGGTGCTGATGTGGTGGACGCTATCGAGCAGGGCGATCGGATTACGGCGCTTTCCGTAAGCTGACGAGAGAACGCGGGGGAGACGATCTCTCCCCTGCATTCAGGCCCCGAACTGGGCTTTCAGGGCCGCAAAGGGGTCTTCGGGTATTTCCATTCCTGCGGCCGGGTCGGCCACAGTTTTTATCATTAATTCTGCCGGGATCTCCTCGATAAAGGGCGACGGCAGGGCCTCGATCATCTCGCCCTGGACCTGGCGCCGACGACAACTGGTCATATAGAGCTGTTGACGGGCCCGGGTGATCGCCACGTAAAAGAGCCTGCGCTCCTCCTCCAGGTTCCCTTCGCTTTCTTCTACGGCCCGCTGGTGAGGAATAATTCCCTCTTCCACTCCTGCCAGAAAGACCACATCGAACTCAAGCCCCTTCGCGGCGTGGATCGTCATGAGGTTCACCTTCCCGGCTGCTTCCTCGGGCGAAAGTTCGTCCCGGGTCTGCAGACTGATCCTGTTCAGGTATCCCTGGAGGGTGGGTTCCAGCACGTCGGGGTTCTGCTCGTAGCGATCGATGGACCGAATAAAAAACCCGATATTTTTCCACTTGGCCTTGGCTGCCCGTTCGCTCTTCTGAAACTCCTGTACCAGGTAGCCCCAGTAATCAACCTCCGTGGCCAGGCGTTCTGTCGTTGCTGCCAGGTGTTTGCTTTCGGAAAACCGTTCCTGGTAGCTTTCAATAAGTTCCAGATACTCCTGAAGGGCACCCAGGGGGCCTTTTCCTATCGTGTGCTCTGCCTCGTTGTGGACCGCCAGGGTAATCGCCGAATAGAGCGATATTTTGCGCTCGTCGGCGATCTGGTGGAGGGCTTCCACAGTGCGCCGGCCGATTCCCCGGCGGGGTGTGTTGATCGTGCGCAGGAGACTCACATCGTCGTCGGGGTTCAGGACGATTCTCAGATATCCCGCGATGTCCTTGATCTCCTTGCGCTGGAAGAAGCTCTGACCGCCGGACATGCGGTAGGGAATGTCAGCCTCCAGGAGGGCTTCCTCGATCACCCGGGCCTGGCTGTTGGTACGGATGAGAATTCCGAAGGAATCGTAGGCAAGGCTCTCCTGATAGGCTGCAAGCTTGATCTTTTCGGCGATGAACGATGCTTCGGCGCCGTCATCGTCGGGGAACGAGAGCTCCAGGGGATTTCCGCCGTCTATCTGGGTCCAGAGAGCTTTTTCCTTGCGGTTTGTGTTATTGGCGATCACGGCGTTGGCTGCCGAGAGGATTCCCCCCGTGGACCGGTAATTACGCTCGAGTTTGATCTCCCGAACCTGGGGAAAGTCCTTCTCGAAGCGCTCTATGTTCGAATAGTCTGCCCCGCGCCAGCTATAGATCGACTGATCGTCGTCACCCACAACACAGACGTTCTTCCACTCCTGGGCAATCTGGTAGAGCAGATTATACTGGGGGGTGCTGGTATCCTGAAACTCGTCCACCAGAACGTACCGATAGAGATCGGCATAGTGGCCGCGTACCTTGGGATGCTCCCGGAAGAGGGTCAGGGGCTGCATGATCAGGTCATCGAAGTCCACGGCATTAAAGGTAATCAGGTGTTCCTGGTAGCTGCGGTACAGATCCTGAAAGGTTGATATTCCCCGGACTCCGGCGGACTTTTCTTCTTTCTCTGAACTTGAGGGGTTCAGCATGGCGTACCAGCGTTCATCCTGCCAGGTTATGCGTTCAGTCTTTACTCCGGAGAAGAGTTGCAGCAGATTGTATATTTCCAGCTCTTCCGGATCTATCCGGAGTTCCCGGGCTGCCTCTTTCAGAAGCGCTACCTGGTCCCCTGTGTCGTAGACGGTGAAGTTGGGGCGGTATCCCAGGAGTCGGCCGTAACGTCGAAGAACGGCCAGTCCGAAGGCGTGAAAGGTGCTGATTGTGAGAGCTGCGGCTGTTTTCCCTCCGTTCCCTCCCAGGAGTTCTTTTATACGCTCCTTCATCTCGCCGGCGGCCTTGTTGGTAAAGGTCATGGCCAGAATCGATTCAGGCGGAATTCCCTGGGAAAGCATATAGGAGATGCGTGTGGTGATAACGCCGGTCTTCCCGCTCCCCGCACCTGCAATGATCAGCAGAGGGCCATCTATGGTGAGTACAGCATCGCGCTGTTGTGGGTTCAGTCGTTCTAATAGGTGATCCATCGGGAGCGCCAGTGTAGCGAAGCGTCTTCGCTGTGGGTAGGGGGAGGGGAAAATTTTTTATTCCACTTCCTCAATTATTGTTGTCCGGCTGGGGGTAATTATGGTTATACGAGGAGCTTCTGGACAGTTTCTGACAGGCTTCGTATTGTATTTATCCATGAAATATTCTTCGGAGTCACAACAGGACCTTTTTCGTCTCCAGGGGGTCCTGGTTCGTGATCTTTTCTCGGTGGAACCGATGAGCATCCCCTGCGAAAGCATTACAGTGCTTCAGGGGCCCAGCGGGTGTGGAAAAACGACCTTCTTGCGCCTTCTGAATCGAATGACACCTGTGGAGGAAGGGGAAATTTCCTACAAGGGACGCCCTCTGAAAGAAAGGGATCCGGTACAACTGCGCCGGGAGGTAGTGATGCTTGCCCAGCGTCCCGTGCTTTTTACGGAGCGTCTGCGCGACGAACTTCTGGCAGGGTGTTTGCTGGCCGATCGTCCCCTGCCCGATGATGGGACTCTGAAGAGGGCTCTGAAAGCGGTGAACCTGGAGAAAAGTTTGACCGATGACCCGCGCAGATTTTCGGGAGGAGAGCAACAGCGTCTCGCCTTGGCACGGATTGCTCTTATGGATGCTTCTGCGGTCCTTCTGGACGAGCCCTCGGCAGGGCTGGATTCGTCGACGGAGGAGGTAATCTTTTCCATCTTGAGCCAGTGGGCTGCCTCGGGAAAGACGGTGATCCTGGCAACTCACGCCCGGGATCTTTCCAGTCTTGGAGTGGTCCAGACCCGAATCTTTCGCCAGGGGGTGGTATCATGACGGGAGCTGCCGAGATATCCCTGCCTCGTCTTGCTCTTTCGTACGTGCTGGTTCTGGGCGTTCTTGTTCTGGCGGGGCGTCTGGGGCACCGGAGCCGAAGGGTGGAGATATTCCTGGCCACCCTTCGGATGACTGTGCAACTCGTTGCGGCCGGGTACATTCTGGAGATGCTCTTCGCGAAGCCCTCCTGGGTGTTTACCCTTCTGGTCTTTCTGATAATGGAGGGCTTTGCCGTCGGAAATATCTTTTCCCGGGTGGGAGTGCCGCTCTCTCCCGAACTGCGCCGGGTCATCACGGCGGGGCTCTGTGCCGGAACGGTCACGGTGGTGATATTTTTCATGGTCCTCATCCTTGGGGTTGATCCCTGGTACGCACCGCGCTATTTCATTCCGATTGCAGGGATGCTTGTGGGAAACGCCATGACCGGGATCACCTTGGGGGTCGAACGCCTGGTGACAGGAATCAGCTCCAACGCGGAACGAATCGAGGGAGCCCTCATGCTGGGCGCCTCACCGGGTGCTGCCGGTCAGCGCTATGCCCGGGAAGCCTTTGGAGCCGCCCTGGTTCCCACCATAAACTCCATGGTTGGCATGGGTATTGTTTTTCTTCCCGGCATGATGACGGGGCAGATCCTCTCGGGGAGTGCTCCTGCCCAGGCAATCCGGTACCAGATCGCAATAATGCTGGGGATCCTGGCCTCGGTGGCCATAACGGTCTATGTGGTTACCGATGCAGGGTATCGCACCTTTTTTACAGCCGACAAGCGGCTTGTGATCTATTCCGGCACGTCTGCCGAGGATGGTTGGCGACGCCGTAGCAACGAGCAGTAAAGCGGGCCTGCCCCGTTGCAGCGGTCCGGCAGGATGTGTAGCCCCCAGGTGGTCTTCTCGGCACCTCTGATCCCTTCCCTGGCCAGCGATTCCGGATCAAGCGGCAAGACTTCCACCCGATGGCCCCGTCGGGCAAGAGTTCGTTCCAGAAGGAGGTCATTCTCCCGGTTTGCAAGCGCGCAGGTAACATAAAGGACGTACCCTCCCGGTTTGGCGCTGTCGATCGCTGCTGCCAGGATGGCAAATTGGGTGATGGCAATTCTGTCTATGCGCCGAGGGTTCCAGCGGGCAAGTTCTGTCGGGTCCGCCAGGACGTGCCGTTCCGATGAACAGGGCACGTCGGCCAGGATTGCGTCGTATTGGTCCGGTTCGTGGAGCCCCCAGCGCCGGGCGTCGTGGCTGGTTACGCGCAGACGCTGCTGCACGTCCCGAGGCAGATGCTCTTTCAGAACTCGTCGGAGCCGATCCCGACGGGCCTGGGAACGCTCGTTGGCTGTCAGTGTGGCCTGTTCTTCAAGCCGCCCTGCCAGAACAAGGGTTTTTCCCCCGGGAGCAGCGCAAAGATCAAGGTTTCTTTGTCCCAGCGGGAGAAGACGGGCCACCGCTGCCGAGGCAGGGTCCAGGTAATAGGGGGGATCGTTCACGGGAATTCGCAGAGCTTCTCCCTCCAGGGCCTGCTGGAGCGCAGGCCAGCGATCACCAAAGAGATCCTGGTAATACCCGTGAAAGAGGGCTTCTCCTCGAGGTTGTTTTGAGGGCACCGCATTGACCTTTCTGCCTCCCGCCGATACCGTCCTGTGGTATGGGCCAAAAAGCTGTAATCTTTGATCTTGATGGAACCCTTCTGGATTCCCTGGCTGATATCGCCGATGCCCTGAATCGAGTCCTGGCTCATCACGGGTACGCTCCGCTTTCGATTGAACAATGCCGTCGCCGTGTGGGCTGGGGCATGCGGGAACTGGTTCGCCGCAGTCTGGAAGAAGGGGCCGATGATGCCCTGATTGACCGGATGACCCAGGCCGTGGAGGCTGAGTATCAGCGACGTCCCGTGGTCAAAACCGCACCGTATCCCGGTGTGCCTGCATTGATCAGAGACATGAGAGACGCTACAATAAAAATGGCTGTCTTGTCCAACAAGCCCGACCCCCTGGTTCAGGTTATTGTGGAGCAAACGCTTGGAAGAAACTGGTTCGGTCGTGTTCTGGGCAACCGGCCTGGCGTGGCGCACAAGCCGAATCCTCAGAGCACCCGGGAGATTCTTCTCTCTCTGGAGGTGCAACCCGAGGAATGCCTGTTTGTGGGAGATTCCGAGGTGGACATGGAAACTGCCCGTAGCGCCGGATGTGTCCCTGTAGGGGTGTCCTGGGGATTTCGCGATGAAAAGACCCTTCGGCAAGCGGGGGCTCTTCAGATTTGCCACAGTGTCGAGAGCCTTCGAGAGTTCGTGGGGCTTCAGGAAAGAAGAAGGGAGAAAACGTGATGACGCAGAACGAGATAAAAGCCGCGGCCCGGACCTACATTGATGCAGAGCAGGATGCCGTCTTTGCCAGGGAAGTAGAAGTTCTCCTTGAAACGGGAAAATGGGAGGAGCTCTCCGACCGCTTCTATACAGATCTTGAGTTTGGCACCGGAGGGTTGCGCGGTGTGATTGGCGGAGGGTTCAATCGGATGAACCCCTTTGTGATAGCCCGGGCAACGACGGGTCTGGCCCGATATACCGCCCAGGCGGGCTCCCTTCGCAACGATGGAACCCGGGCTGCTGTTATTTCCCACGATAACCGCCGCTATTCCCGGGAGTTTGCACTCTCGGCAGCGCTGGTGTTTGCTGCTCACGGCATCAAGGCCTATCTGGTAGATGATCTGCGGCCCACGCCGCTTCTCTCCTTTGCCGTGCGTTACTATAAGGCGTCGGTGGGAATAATGGTCACGGCAAGTCATAACCCGCCTCAATACAACGGCTACAAGGTCTACTGGGACGACGGCGCCCAGGTGGTCTCGCCGGACGATACAAACATTATCCAGGAGGTGATGGCTGTAAAACCCGGGGAGATTCGCCTCCTGGAGAAGGATGATGCCCTGCGCCAGGGGCTGCTGGAGTATATCGGTGCCGACATAGACGATGCCTTTGTTGCTATGGTAAAGCGTCAGTCGGTGCAGCCCGAACTACTCCGCGAGAAAGGCGGTGAGGTGAAGGCTGTTTTTACGCCCCTCCATGGCACGGGTGCTCCCCTGGTGGAGCGCGTTCTGGGCGAGCTGGGTGTCCAGGTCATTACCGTTCCCGAGCAACGCGCCCCGGACACGGAGTTCCCCACCGTGGCGTTTCCAAATCCCGAAGAGGCAAGCGCGCTGGAGATGGCTCTTGCCCTGGGTCGGCGGGAGAGTGCCGATATCGTGATTGGCACCGATCCCGACGCCGATCGCCTGGGTATTGCTGTCCCCGATGGCGACGATCTGACTCTCGTTACGGGCAACCAGTTGGGAGTTCTTCTGGCCGATTATGTTCTTGGTCAGCGCCAGGCCCTGGGCACGCTTCCCCAGGAGCCGGTCTTCGTGACAACCATCGTCACCACGGCCCTGCAGCGTGCCGTGGCAGAGCATTACGGGGCACAGGTCTACGAGACCCTCACAGGCTTCAAGCACATCGCATCGATCATGCGGGATCTTGAAAAAGACCCCGCCGGTCCCCAGTTTGTTCTGGGCGATGAAGAGAGCTATGGCTATCTGATCGGCACGGAAGTTCGCGACAAGGATGCCATAACGGCCACGATGCTCACCGTGGAAATGGCCCTGCACTGGCGAAACCAGGGGATCTCCGTGATGGACCGGCTACGCCAGATCTGGCAGAATTTCGGTTATTACGAAGAGCAGACAATCTCGAAATATTTCGAAGGCCAGGCGGGAAAGGCCACCATGGACGGTTTGATGCAACAGCTCCGGACGGCTCCGCCCGCTTCTCTGGGAGGCACAGCGGTAGAGCGGATCTACGACGTCAAAACCGATCAGATTTTCTATCCGGCCCGGGGGTCCAGTGAGGCCGGGCCGGGACTGGGTTCATCGAACGTGATCCAGTTCTTCCTTGCCGATGGAACACGAGTGAGCGCCCGCCCTTCGGGGACAGAGCCCAAGATCAAGTTCTACATAAGCGCCTGCAGTGAGCCCTCGCGTGATCTTCCGGCTCTTCAGAAAGCTGTAAGTGGCCGCATCGCTGCAATAGAAGAGGATATTCTCGCCATCATCCAGGAGGCTTCCCGATGATAATAGATCCCACCCTCTCCGTTTCCTCCTGTACCTTCGTGGCTTTCGATTTCGAGACCACGGGGCTGTATCCCGCTGTAGACCGGGTGGTAGAGTTTGGCGCGGTGCGGTTCATGCCAGGGAAGGAGATTGCTGATTTCAATGAACTCTGCAACCCGGAGATGGCGATCCATCCCGAGGCGTCCCGGGTAAGTGGAATCACCGACGCCATGGTGGCCGACAAGCCCCTGGCAGCGGTGATCCTGCCCCGGTTCATGGATTTTGTGGGGGAATCGATACTTGTTGCTCACAATGCCGGGTTTGATACGGCCTTTCTCCGGGCGGAGCTGCAGCGGGCCGGGATGCCCACGGTGCCGAACCTCATTATTGATACCCAGGTTCTGGCAAAGCGGGCCTTCCCCGGAAAGAAAAGCTACGCCTTGCAAAACCTGGTGGAGATGCTTGGTATCCCCGCGAACACAGCGCACCGGGCCCGGGACGATGCCCGGCAGTGCGCGCGCCTCTTTGAACACTGCGTCGGCGCCCTGAGCTTTATGGGTGATCTTGAGCTCTCGGAGGTCCTTACGTGACCAGGAGGCCCGGTGCAGGACCCTCGTGAGGATATCCGGGAGCAGAACACGCCCCTGGTGTTGCTCCCGATAGAAAACCTGGGAAGACGGGTGGTTCAGAACCTGGAGGAGCTGGGCCGCTTCTATGTTTTCCTGGGGCACACGTTACGGGGGCTTTTCATGCCTCCTGTCCGGTGGCGTCTCTACGCAGAGCAAATGGAGCGGATCGGGGTTCGCTCTGTAGCTATCATTGCACTTTCAAGCGCTGCCATCGGTATGATCTTTTCCTTGCAAATGACCATGGTAATGGCCATGTTTCAGGCCGAGGCCATGGTTGGGGCCGCTGTGGGCCTTACTCTGGCCAGGGAGCTGGCGCCGGTTGTGACCACCCTGATGCTTATTGCAAAGAACGGTTCTTCCATGACCGCCGAGCTGGGAACGATGCGCGTGACCGAACAGATCGATGCTATGGAAACCATGTCGGTGGATCCAATCCACTACCTGGTGGTTCCCCGGCTCGTGGCCAGCGTTATCGTTTTTCCCATCCTTACCGGACTGGCGAACCTCGTGGGGATTCTGGGGGCCTACCTTGTGGCGGTGGAAATGCTGGGAGTTGATCCTGGGGGGTTTGTAGAACAGCTGTACTCCCTGGTAAATCCCATCGATGTGATTTCGGGGCTCATTAAGGCCGCTGTTATGGGCTTCATGATGAGCGTGATCTGCGCCTACTACGGGTTTTATTCCGCCGGTGGTTCCAAGGGGGTGGGCGAGTCTGCAACCCGGGCGGTGGTGGCCTCGTCGGTGGGTATTCTTATTGCCGATTACATTATGGCCGATCTCATGCTCCAGTTTCTCTATTAACCTGTCACCTTGCGTGTTGGCTGGCCTGTGGGACTGGCGGGAAACGATGAATCCCGTGGAGAGGCCGTGCAGAGCCCTGCAAAGGAGCGGTTGATTTTTTCCTCCTGACGTGTATCTTTTTCCCATATCGGGTAGGATCATCGGATAGGATGAGAATAGTGGATAGAACGATCGTCTCGGTTCATGACATGCACAAGCGTTTCGGCGAGAACAAGGTCTTGCAAGGCGCTACCATCTCCTTCCCGAAGGGAAAGATCACTGCGATCATCGGCCAGAGCGGAACCGGCAAAAGCGTCCTCATCAAGACAATCATCGGAGTGCTCACCGCCGACCGGGGACAAATTTTCTACGAAGGTGAAGAGATCACCGCAGCCCCGCCGGAGCGGAGACGCTTGATCCGGCGAAACTTCGGGTACCTTTTCCAGGATTCGGCCCTTTTCGATTCCATGAATGTCTATGACAACATAGCCTTCCCCCTGGTGGAAACACTCCGCATGAAGGACAAGCGCAAGATACGCACTATCGTGGAGGAGAAGCTCGAGTGGATAGGGTTGCCCGGGATAGAGCGAAAATTGCCGTCGGAGCTTTCGGGGGGGATGCGCAAGCGTGTGGGGCTGGCCCGGACACTCGCGCTGCAACCATCGGTGCTTCTCTTTGATGAACCCACCACCGGCCTTGATCCGGTCCTTGCCGAGAGCATCAACGACCTTATTGTGCGGGTCAATCAGGAGTTTGGGATCACCTGCATCCTCATCACCCACGATATCCAGGCCACCTTTCGCATCTCCGATTACATAGGATTTCTCTACGACGGCGTTATTCAGGAGCAAGGCGTTCCCGCAGACCTTGTCAACACGGATCACCCCGTGCTAAAGAAGTTTATCGATAATTCCTTTTCCACACCCCTGGAGGTTGAGGTCACCCCATGTCCAGATATCTGAGCATCGGCCTTTTTGTCACCCTTATCGCCACAGCCACCGTTTTTTACGTGCTCCGAACATCGAGCACCATCGGCCTGGGCGAAACCTACACCGTCTACGCCTATGTGGACGACGCCAGCGGGCTTCTGGTGGACTCGGTGGTGCGCCTCGCCGGGGTCGATGTAGGACGCCTTGCATCAATCGAGCTCGACGGTAACCAGGCTCGCCTTGCCTTGCGGATACGCCGGGGCGTCCAGTTGTACGAGGATGCTGTGGTCTCGAAAGCAACCGAGAGCATTCTTGGTACAGCCACGGTCTCGATCAATGCCGGAAGCGGCCAGGGAGCTCTTTTGCAGGATGGTCATCAGGTTCAGCACGTGCGCCAGATGGCAAACGTGGCCGATGCCGTGGAGAGCGCCAACCAGCTCGCCACCAGTGCAACCCGTCTGGTCGACGAGTTCCACACATTCTTGCAAGATGGGGAAACCGTGGACGCTCTGAACGATATCGTAGCCGTTGCCAGGGAAACTGCCTTTTCCGTGAGCATGCTACTGCAGGAAAACCTCACCATCGCCCGCGACACCCTGCTCACGATCCAGTCCATGACCGGTCGGGTTGATGCCGGGGCCGACGACAAACTGGCGATGGTGCAGCAGATCCTGGAGTCTACCGCGCAACTCACAGCGCGGCTGGACCGGATGGTGGGAGAAAACGAAAGCGGCATTGTTCGAAGCATCGAAGAGGTTGAGGCAAACCTGGTGGCACTTCGGGACGTCATCGCCTCTGTGCAAGGAAGCGCTGACAACGTCTCGCATATCACCGGGGTGGTTCGCGACGGCGAAGGCAACCTGGGTCAGCTCATTCACGATGACGAGCTCTATACCCGGGCTGTGCGAATTACCGAAAAGGCCGAGGAGTTCCTCGACGCTACCGTGGGCATGGGTGTTCAGGTTGACTTCCGATCGGAGTTGCTCATGGATCAGGTGGAGACCAAAGATCGTTTTGATCTTCGGCTGGTCCCCCGCACGGGAGACCGCTATTATACCTTTGGTCTGATCAATACTCCTGTTCCCGTCACAACCGAGAAGACCGTTGAGCGCGATGTCACCGGAACTGGCGGAACATCCCCCGAACAGACGGTAACGCGCACGGTAAAACAGGAAGACGAGATGAAGTTTAACCTTCAGATGGCCCGGGTCTGGGGGCCTCTGACGATCCGCGCCGGGGTAATGGAGAGCACCCCCGGAATCGGAATCGATATATCGCCGGTGAAACGGGTGATGCTCAGCGGCGAGGCCTTCGATTTTGGCGCCGACGATGGTATCTATTTACGCGCCTTCGGGCAGTTTTATCCGTTCTATGATCCCGAAAGCAACAATCCCCTGCAGTGGCTCTATTTTACTGGCGGGGTGGACGATGCCATGGACGTATATCACCGGGATTTTTTCCTTGGAGCGGGAGTTCGTTTCACCGATCACGATCTGCGGGGACTTGTGGGATTCATTCCGGTGCAATAAGGCTCCAGGGTGGTTTTTCCTGTCAGGGGTGTTATATTGTGAGATCATGAATGGTTTTCGGGAAAACCAGGCCGACACGCTGGCACTTTCCCGCTCGACTCTGGCCCGAATGGGGCTCTTTGTAAAAAATCAGGCTGGTACTCCTCTCTTTGTGAGCCGCTTCTGGGCAGATCTTGGCTACGGCGAGGAAGATCTCCAGGGAGACTCCTGGATAGATTGCCTTCACCCCGACGATCAGGAAGAGGCCCGACTTCTTCAGGCTGATCTTCTGGCGGGCAAGCGCGATCATGGCCGTCTGATCTGTCGGGTACGCTCCGCCCGGGGAGAGTGGCGGTGGTGTGTCGCCTCGGCCATGCTTGATGGCGACTTCCCCGCAGGAGAGATCCTTTATGTAGGCCATGTCCAGGATGTAACCTATCTAAAAGAACTGCAACGGGAAGCTGAGGAGGCCCGGGCCCTTGCAGAAGAGCGTGCTTCCGAGGCGGAGTCTTTGCGCTATGCCGGAGCAATCATCGCGGCCAGCCTGGACAAGCGGGAAATGGTCTTGCGGGTGGCTCACCAGCTTCGAAGGCTTATCCCCCTGGAGTATTCCATCGTCTTTGAGCGGTCAGGACGGGAGTTGAGTGCCCTGGTCGATCGGGAAACAACGCTTCTTCCGTTAGCGTTCTTTGAGCGGGGTGCCGGTTACGACGCGCTCCTGCGATGCCTGCGATCGGCCCTGCCGGAACAGTTTCGGGATACAGAGACCGAGTCACGCTCCTGGCTTGCCGTTCCGCTGGTGATCCGGGGTGGCCTGGAGGGGGTATGCGCCCTCAGCCGAAGGGACGGTGAGATCTTCTCCGAGGCCGAGATACGAAAAGCCCTGGGGATTGCCGATTTCCTTGCCCTGGCGCTCAATAATGGCCGGCTCTATGAAGGCATGAGCGTTCTGGCAACGACCGATCAGTTAAGCGGCCTTGCAAACCGCCATGCCTTCTTTCTTGAAGCGCAGATCATGCTGGATGAGTCCTGGCGACGTGGTCAGACTCTGAGTTGCCTTCTGATAGATCTGGATTTCTTCAAGGAAATCAACGATACCTGGGGGCATCTGGCTGGCGATCAGGCGCTTCGGGAGGTGGCTGGAGCGATCAAATCCTGCCTCAGGGATGACGATTTGATAGGTCGTTACGGTGGAGAAGAGTTTTCGGCTCTTCTCCCCGGCGCCGGAGAAGAGGCCTGTCGTGCTGCAGCAGAGCGGGTTCGCCAGAAGGTGCGCGAACTCCAGATATCCTCAATTGGCCGCAGGATAACCTGTAGCGTGGGCGTTGCAGTCATCCCGGGTGATCCGGCTCAGGACTGCCCCGGGCTGGATGTGGTCTTGTCATTGGCTGACGAGGCCCTCTATGAGGCGAAAAAATCCGGCCGGGACCGGGTGGTCCTGGCTGACACCCCCTGGGCGTGCGGCAATTCACAGAAGCTCTCGTAAAACCTCGCCATCCTTTGCCACCACAAGTGCCACGGCGACAAGAGCGGCCGGTTCCTGGCCTTGGGAGGGCCATTCCAGAGGAAGGGCCAGCTTCTCCTGAATCATGTCGGAAACGAGAAACCCCAGCGATTCAAGGGAGTATCTTCTTTTTTCGGGAAACCGGCAGGGCTGACCCTCTTCGCGGCTACACCGCGGGCAGTGGTAGCAGTTCCCGGCAATGAGAACCTCCAGGTTTTCTTTTCCTTCGACGAAGATCCGCAGTTCCTCTCCCAGGAGGCGACGCGCTTCCTGAAAGATTTCCTCCAGAGTGCGTGTTGCCGGAACAGCAGGGTTGCGGGTGATCCGCTCTGCCAGTAAAAGAGCCTGTGAAAAGGGGCTCAGGTAGGCCCTTCCCGAGAAGGGGTGCGGCGGGCAGGACCAGAACCGTCCGTACAAGGGACACTCTCGACAGTATCCTTCCACCCGGTGGGGAGCGTAATACCTGAAGAGCTCTTCCGGGGAAGTAAGATGGACATGGCGTTGGGTTATGTAGTCACGGTCACTCATCTTCGGTCTTCTCCAGAAAGGTCATGTTCCTGCTGTCCTTGTTGAACCCATGAAGGAGAACAATCGCCGGGGCTGTCTGCTTGTCGGGGTGCCGGGGTGACTCCAGGGGCATGGCGCTATCTGGACGGAGAAGAGGGGCGTCGCCCGCTGCCAAGAGCATCAGCGACTGCGATCAGATATCCCTTGCTGGTCATGGTTGCTCCCGAGACAGCATCAAAGAGGGGCTGTTCCTGTGCGATCAGGTTCCTGTTGATTTTTGACGTTATATCGTCGGGAAGATTCGAACGACTCGTATCGAGCACCTGAATCTCGACTATCTGATGGTTCCTGACCATGACCGCTACGTCGACGGCCCATCGGTGGATGGAGCTTGAGCCGTAGTGTGTTCCGTCTTCTACCAGAGTCATATCGATTTCGGCGATCTCGTGGGAACGCATTTCTCTCATCCCCCTGGTGCCCCCGACAAAAAAGAGGAGTGCCAGGAGAAAAAATGCTCCCGATGTTATCAAGATCAATTTTGGTGCTCTTCGCATTGATGTTCCTCTGCCAGGAAAGGATGCATGCTCGCTGGGGAGATGTGTGGCGTGACGCCGGGGAGCAGTCCCCGGCACCAGCAACAGGTCCGGGCAAGGTGTTGCCGGGAAGATCCGGGTATGGGCCCATTCGGACTTGAACCGAAGACCCGCGGATTATGAGTCCGCTGCTCTAACCAACTGAGCTATGGGCCCGAAAGAGGCCTGAACACACGGAGACCAGCTGTGATGAAAAACGGCGCGTGTTCAAGCCTACAAAGTTATTGGAGCTGATAATGCCATGGCGGACGTTCTGCGTCAAGCCCCAGGCCAATCTGTGTCGACTCGCGCCGGTATCCATCGGGCGTCAGGTTTTACTGGCCGGGTATTACGATTGGGGCCTGTGACGGCGTATGAGGACGTTCTGATGGCCGATTGAGGCAAGGCGTCGACGGACTTCGGGAAGTTCCTCCTCGGGTACGGAGGGGATGATTACCCGATACACGCTTTGATTCGGAACATCCTCGATTGCGGGTGAGAGTCCGGCCCGGGCCAGGGTGTCGTGAAGGGATCGGGCGCCCGCGCGGGTCGAGAAGGATGCTATCTGCACCGTCCGGAGGGTGCACTCCGGCTCATAGTGGATTATTTCGAGTGTCACCGGGGCGATTCCTGCCGAGGTCATATCAATGGCATCGGCAGCGGCCCGGGAAAGATCGATAACCCGGTTGTCAACAAAGGGGCCGCGATCGTTGATTCGAACATCGACACTTCTCTGGTTCCTTTGGTTTGTCACCCGCACGATGGTGCCAAAGGGCAGTTCCCGATGGGCTGCGCTGATCTGGTGGGTGTCGAAAACCTCGCCGTTCGCCGTGAGCCGCCCCTGGAACTTTCCTCCGTACCAGGAAGCAATCCCCTCAAGCTGATACTCTCTGGAAGGTTCGGGGGAAGAACTATCGGGCAGGGCAAGATCGGGGCTCTCATCGCGGGATTCTTCCTGGGAAGCTGTGGTCAGGGGCGTCGTCTGAGGTGTTCCGGAAGAAGCCGCCCCTGGTTCTCTTGCTCCAGGAGCGACAAAAGAGGGGAGGGGCGGTATCCCGTAGACATCACCTTGAGGATCCGCACCGGCACCGAGGGGCGGAAGCGAAAGGCCCGCCACGGCAAGGGCCGCGATTATTGCTGCACGAGAAGTATATCGCTTCATGAGGACTGTATCGGCCCGTCGGCGTTGTCAATTTACCTCGCTCCCGAGTATAGTATGCGTTCTATGGGACATTCTACGGGACACACACAACCAGCAAGCACACATTGGGCGGACATCAACGCTGCCAGGATTATACGCGAGAAGGGCGAAAAAGATCGCTATACCTGTGCCTCGGGCATAACTCCCTCGGGGACCGTCCACGTGGGCAATTTTCGGGAGATCATCTCGGTGGACCTGGTGGTTCGAGCCCTGCGGGATCTGGGGAAGAACGTTCGCTTTCTTTACTCCTGGGATGATTACGACGTCTTCCGAAAAGTGCCCGGGAACGTTCCGGATCCCCAGGGGTGGCAGCAGTACCTGCGCCAGCCAATAACCAGCGTGCCCGATCCGGCAGGGACCGAAGCGAGCTATGCCCGGGCTAACGAGGCGGAGCTTGAGGGACAGCTGGAGCGCGTAGGCATAGAGCCGGAATACATCTATCAGGCCGGGCAGTACCAGGCATCCCGCTACGCTCCGGGAATGCGCACCGCCCTGGAGCGACGTGAAGAGATCAGGGATGCTCTGAACCGCTTTCGTACCACACCGCTGCCACAGGATTGGTGGCCCCTGAGCGTCTTCAGCCGCTTTACCAACCGTGATACCACGACAATTCTCGGATGGGACGGAGAATGGGCTGTAACGTATCGCTGCGACGAGACAAGCCAGGAAGACACTGTTGATCTTCGTGAGACGGGATGCGCAAAGTTGCCCTGGCGAATCGATTGGCCCATGCGCTGGAGCGTAGAAGGCGTCGATTTCGAGCCCGCAGGGAAGGATCATCACAGCGAGGGGGGCAGCTTTGACACGGCCCGTCTGGTCTCGAAGGAGATCTACGGCTTTGATCCTCCCGTGACCTTTCAGTACGACTTTATCAGTATCAAGGGCCGTGGCGGGAAGATGTCCAGTTCCTCGGGCGAGGTTATCAGTCTGCGCGATGTTCTGCAGGTCTATCAACCCGAAGTTGTGCGCTATCTCTTTGCCGGCACCCGGCCAAACTCGGAGTTTGCCATCTCCTTCGACCTCGACGTGATCAAGATCTACGAGGATTACGACCGGTGCGAGCGCATCTATTTTGGCCAGGATCAGGTAAACGAGAAACGGGCCGAGAAGGAACGCAGAATCTACGAGTTGTCCCAGGTGCAATCGGTGCCCCGGGAACTTCCTGGTCAGGTCCCGTTTCGGCATCTCTGCAACCTCCTTCTCATTCATGACGGTCTCCTGGAGGCTGCCCTGGGTGCGATGCCCGGGTACGAAGGGTTCGACGAGGAACTGCGCCGCCGGGCACGACAGCGGGCCCAGTGCGCCTGGGAGTGGATCACCACCTTCGCCCCCGAGGAGTTCCGTTTTTCCGTGGTGGATCCTCACCGTGATCAGGCCATCGACCTCCCGTCTGCCGAGAGAACTGCCGTGGCAGGCCTGCGAAATCTTGTGGCAGAGCGGCTTGATATCCTTGATGAAAAGGGTGTTCAGGACGAGATCTATCAGATTGCCCGAGATGCCGGGCTCGAGCCGAAGGATTTCTTTGCAGTCCTCTACCGGATACTGATCAGAAAAGAAAAGGGTCCCCGTCTGGGAGGGTTCCTGAAAACCCTGGGGCAGCGACGGCTTCTGGATATCCTGGAATTTTATGGGCCCGGATGATATAACAGGGTAGGGAGGTTCCGGTGAACCGGTTTTTCTCGTTGCGCGCCAGGATGGTTCTTGCCTTTGGCGGTGTGTCGACGTTGCTCTTGATTGCAGCCGGAGGGATCTCCCTGTTTGAAACGGGGAGGCTTCAACGGGAAACGGTTGATGCCATGGCCCGCCAGATTGTTGAGGCCCGGAGTGCCGAGGTAGGGCGCTGGCTTGAGGGGCACCGGAACGAGGTCAGGATACTGAGTCGCTTTGAGGTATTCAGAACCGGTTCGCTGGCAGAGATATCGGCCCACCTGCAGGAGCATCATGCCGAGATAAACCCGGAACAGGAAAACATTTTTTTTGTTGACCTTGACGGCAACTTTATTACCAGCGACGCCCGCAGCGGGAGTTTGCTGAAGCGCCAGTACATTCGGGATATCCTCACGGGCCGGCAATCTGCTACTGTCAGCGACGGTCTTCTGAGCCTGGGAACGGGAAATCCGATTGTGGCCGTGGCTCGGGAGATTCTGACCCCCTCCGGCGAGAGAAGGGGGATCATCGGCGCTTCGGTCACACTTCAAGCCTTCAGTCAGCTTACCCGGAGCATGGAGTTCGGCACAGAAGGGTACGGCGCGATCGTTGATGGCCAGGGACTGGTTGTCGGGCATCCCGATCCTGCCCTGGTAATGCGTATGGACACCCTCAATGCCCCCGACTGGAAGGGGGTAAGGGAGTTGGGTATCCGAATGATTGCTGGCGAGGCAGGCTCCCACGATTATCGAACTCCCCAGGGAATCCGGCGCCACGCAATTTTCGCTCCTGTCCCGGACTCTCCCAACTGGAGCGTGGCCTATCTTATGCCTCAGTCGGACATTGTGGGTCCGGTCTGGCGGATTGTGGGTACTTCCATGGTCTTTGTCTTGGTGGCAATTTTGGGAGTGGTGACCACAGCGGTGGTCTCGGCGAACTACATAGCCGCGCCCATTCTTGGTCTTCACCGGGCCGTGGCTGCCATTGATCTGAACGACCCCGTGATCTCTGAATCCTTTGCTCCTCTGGTGCGGCAACGTAATGAGATCGGTCTTCTTGCGCAGGCTGTGCTCGGGATGAACGAGCGAATCCTCCATGATTATCGGCACATTCAAGACGCGCTTCGCGAAAAGGATCTCCTGCTCAAGGAGGTTCACCATCGCGTAAAAAATAACCTGCAAATCGTCTCGAGTATACTCAGTCTGCAGGGGGACACTCTGGTTGATCCGATGGCCCGCGAAGCCTTGCGGGAGTGCGAGAACCGAATCCATGCGATCGCGGCGGTTCACGAATGTTCGTACAAGTCGTCGGACTTTTCCCGGGTTCCCATGGATAACTACCTCCAGGAATTGTGCGCTTCTCTCCAGAGCGGGCTCCTGGAAACCTCTGATGCGGCAGAGGTCTCGGTGAGTGCGGCCGGGCTCTCCCTGCCCCTGGAGCAAGCGATCTCCTGTGGTTTCATTGTGACCGAAGTGGTGACAAACTCGCTGAAATACGCTTTTCCCCGGGAACGGTCGAAGTTGGGAAAACCGGCAGTCAGGATACACATGGGCCTTCGCGAAGATCAGTGTATCCTTCTGATAAGCGACAACGGAGTCGGTCTGGGAGCGGCCGATTCCCGGAGTCAGGGGCTCGGGACGGAACTGGTAATGGCCTTTGCATCGCAGTTGAAAGGGAGCTTGCGGGTAACCGGCGAGGCAGGCGTTACGGTGGAGGTGGTGTTCCCCCCCGATCGGGGAGCGTCTGGCCCGGGCGATACTCGTTCCAGTTGATTCCCTGGCGCCGCATGCGCGCGCGCAGCGTATGAGGGTTGACTGCCAGAAGTCGGGCTGCTCCTCCCGGCCCCTCAATCTTTCCGGATGTCCTGCGTAGTGCCCTTCGGATGTGCTCCTCGATCGCTTCGTCGAGCGTAAAAAAACAGAGAGGCTCCGTGTGGCATCCTCCGGAGGAGGGGTTGATATTGTGCGACGGCTCGGGCCCCAAGGGGACGATTCGCTCCAGAGCTTTGTGAAAGTCCAGGGATCCGCCCTCGCTCAAGAGAACAGCCCGGTCCATTACCGATGCAAGCTCGCGGATGTTTCCCGGCCATTGATAGGCACGCAAGATATCCACATCGCCCTCAGTTATGGACTGTGTTTTTATCCCGAATCTTCGGGAAGAGCGCTGACAGAAGTGATGCGCCAGGGCGGGAATATCCTGTTGTCGCTCGCGCAAGGGTGGTATCACGATGGGGTATCCGCTGAGCCGATACCAGAGATCTTCCCTGAAGGCTCCTTGCTGAATCATTCCGGGAAGATCCCGGTGGGTCGCAGCAATGATGCGCACGTCTACAGAAATCTCCTCCTCACCTCCGACACGCTCGAAAGTTCCTTCCTGGAGGACTCGCAAAAGCCGTACCTGAGCGGGCAGGGGAAGATCGCCAACCTCGTCGAGAAGCAACGTTCCCCCGTGGGCACGCTCGAACCAGCCACGCTTTCGTTTGATCGCGCCTGTAAAAGCCCCTCGTTCATGACCAAAAAGTTCTGAATCGATCAATTCCGGAGCGATCGCACCACAGTTTATTCGAATGAAGGGTTTCTCATGGCGGGGCGAGAGGTGGTGAATTCTCCTGGCTATTACCTCTTTCCCGGTGCCGCTTTCCCCCAGGAGAAGGACGGGGAGGGAAGAAGGGACAACCGATTCTATTCGATCTAGGACGTTTCGAAGGCCTCCCCGGGTGCCCACAAGGGTCTCGGCCTGATCGTTCTGTTCCTGGGGGTTCCGGGGCTTGCTGTGAGAGGTAACGATGCGGGGTGGGCGATGGGCATGGCGATAAATCCGGGCGTTTTCAAGTAGCCCCGCGAAGGGGGGCGCCAAGGTTGCTTCGATATAGCTCTTCAGCTTTTTCCTGTGGTCGGTATCGGTATCGGTATCGGTTTTCGTCTCGCGTGTTCCGGCAGGAATAACCAGAAGTGCCCCCAGAAGTGTCTCCTCCGGGGTGTCTCCGGTGGACCCCGTTAGTGGGATGAGAATCCCTTGGGACCACGATGGGTATCCTGGCAGATATGACAGGGTCCGAGCGATTCGTCCCTCCAGGTGTGCTCCCTCGATTATCAGCAGGGCTTCAGGGCCCTTGGAAGTTGTGATTTCCACTTCCGGGGAGGGTGTGTTCCGGGATATCCGGTAGATCTGAATCCCCTCGCTGCCGTGACGGAACTCCTTTCCGGACGGGAAGAGTATCAGCGCGAGCTCTGTGCAGGAAAAATTTTTCTGAATCCCGGGAAGGTTTTCCCGAGCAATCTTTGAGAAGGTGTTGAAGAGCAAGGATTCAAGGGCTTTTTCTTCTCCCTGGGGAAAGGAGCTGCTCCGGCAAGCTTCCTCCCACAGATCTGTAAGGATTGACGGGGGTGTCTGGTTCATGGCTGTATTATATAACGGGTTTCCGTGAAATGCCATGGTTTATTGATGTTTATCTGTCTTATATGACGGGATATAGCAGGAGCTTTGATTCATCCGCGTCATGGATGATTCCTCAAATCATTACAGGTTATTTACCTACCTTCTTTGGTGGTTTTTGGCACGGAAATTGCTTACTACATGTGGAGGTATATGAAACATGAAGCATTCCTTGAGAAGCAGGATTAGTCCTGCGGCAACTTCGATAATCCTGACGGGGATCCTGACAACGCTCGCCCTGACACTTGGTTCGTGCGGACAGCAGGAAGATTCACGAAGGACAATTCTGAACGTTTCCTACGATCCTACCCGGGAATTTTACCGGGAATATAACGAGCGATTTGTCGAACACTGGAAAGAGACCACCGGCGAGGACGTGGCTATCACCATGTCCCACGGGGGATCAGGAAGCCAGGCTAGGGCAGTCATCGATGGTCTTGAGGCCGATGTGGTTACCCTGGCCTTGGCCCACGATATAGATGCCATCGCTTTGCACGGCCAACTGCTCTCTCAGGACTGGATCGGGACCCTGCCCAACAATAACGCCCCCTATGTATCGGCCCTAGCCTTTTTAGTGCGAAAAGGGAATCCCAAAAACATAACAGATTGGGACGATCTTGTCCGCGAAGGGGTATCGGTTATCACTCCGAATCCCAAGACGTCGGGTGTGGCTCGCTGGAACTACCTTGCTGCCTGGGGTTATTCCCTCCGCAAGGATCTGGGACCGGATTTTGTGGAGATCCTTCGACACCCAGAACGAAAAGAAGAAGCCGGGAGGGCTCAGGAAAGAGCCTTTGATTTTGTCCATGCCCTGTACAGAAACGTTCCTGTCCTGGATAGAGCAGCTCGAGCTGCAACGAACACATTCATTCAGCGAAAGATCGGCGATGTTCTAATCAACTGGGAAAATGAAATACTTCTGGGTTCTCGGGAACTCGATGAAGCAGGACTTGAGGTGGTTATTCCTTCTGTGAGTATTCTGGCGGAGCCCACAGTGGCGGTGGTTCGCAAGAACTCGGATCGCCGGGGGGGTTCGGATCTGGCTGAGGCGTATCTTCGCTACCTGTACGACCATGAGAGTCAGGAAATCATAGCCCGTAATTACTATCGACCTTGGGATCAAAATATTCTGGAGCGTCATCGGCAGACCTTTCCTGATCTTGAGTTATTTACCATCGCCGATGTTTTTGGAGGCTGGGGAGAGGCAAATCGCCTTCATTTTGTGGATGGCGGAACCTTCGATCAGCTCTATTTGGAACAATAGTGATGGTCTTGAAGAACGTTTCTTCCTCCCCCCTTCCTGGATTTGGCTTGTCTCTGGGAATCTCCTTAACCTATTTGGGCCTTGTCGTGATGATCCCTCTGGGAGGACTCGTGATTTCAGCCTTTCAGATGAGTTTCAGGGACTTTCTGGCTGCAGCGGTTCAGGATCCCCGAGTCCTTGCTTCCTATCGTCTGAGTTTTGGTTCGGCCCTGATCGCTGCCCTGATCAATGCCTTTTTCGGGTTCATCGTGGCTTGGGTACTTGTGCGCTATCAGTTTCCCGGCCGACGATTTCTTGATGCCCTGGTGGATATTCCTTTTGCGTTGCCCACGGCGGTATCGGGGATTGCCTTGACCACCCTCTATGCGTCAACCGGATGGATCGGCCAGTTTTTGGCCCCCCTGGGAATCCAGATTGCTTACGCCCGTCCCGGAATAGTGTTAGCCCTGATTGTGGTGAGTCTTCCTTTTACGGTAAGGACCCTCCAGCCGGCGCTTCAAGAGCTTGATATGGAAGTCGAAGAGGCTGCTTTGAGCCTCGGAGCGTCCCCCGCCAAGACTTTTTTTAAGGTGACCCTTCCGACGCTTATGCCTGCGGTGCTTACGGGGTTCTCTCTTGCCCTGGCTCGGGGAATAGGTGAGTTCGGTTCAGTCTATTTTATTGCCGGCAACTTGCCAATGAGAACAGAGATAGCTCCTCTTTTAATTGTAATGAAGCTTGAACAGTACGATTACCAGGGGGCTACTGCTATCGGCGTAGTGATGCTGCTGGTTTCGTTTCTCTTGCTTCTGGCCGTGAATATGCTGCAGTGGTTGAGTCGCAGGAGTACATTATGAAGATCCTGAAAATACTAGATACACTAAATCCGGAGGCACTGAGCCAGAGAATGAACTTTCGGGAGAGGGGAGGTCGAGGGATATGAGCGATATAGCAAGGACCCTTGGAGTTTTCCTTCAGGGGATCGACGAAGAAATATGGGTGAAGAGAGGATTGATCGGAGTCACCTGGATTTTTCTCTCGGTCTTTTTGATTCTGCCCGTTATTCTTGTCTTCCGCTACGCCTTCTCTCTTGGACTTGCTGCGTATCTCCAGTCTTTTCTGACCCGAGATGCCCGGTCTGCCCTGGCGCTAAGTGTTTTTACTGCCCTGATCGTGGTGCCGGTCAATGCCGTCTTTGGTATTATCATGGCCTGGGCTATAGCAAAGTTCGAGTTCCGGGGGAAGAATATCCTCCTCACACTTCTGGATGTTCCCTTTGCAGTCTCGCCGGTAATAGCAGGAATGATGTTGCTTCTCCTCTTTGGGTCGCGAGGGTTGTTAGGTCCCTGGCTGCAGGAGACGGGGATACGGATCGTCTTTGCCCGCCCCGGAATTGTTCTAGCCACCCTCTTTGTAACTCTCCCCTTTGTGGCGCGGGAGTTGATTCCCTTGATGCATGCCCAGGGGACGGAAGCGGAGATTTCATCTCTGACGTTGGGAGCCACAGGGTTCCAGACGTTTTTCCGCGTAACCTTGCCCGGCATCAAGTGGGGACTGCTCTACGGGGTGCTGCTCAGCAATGCCCGGTCCTTTGGTGAGTTTGGAGCGGTATCGGTTGTCTCCGGGCATATTCGGGGGCAGACGAACACCATTCCGCTTCATGTAGAGATCCTCTTTAATGATTATCAATTTGCTGCATCCTTTGCCATGGCCTCCCTCCTGGTTTTTCTGGGGCTTCTCACGCTGTTTGTAAAGGGATTTGCAGAGTCAAAGGAGAATTATCGTGAGCATTGAGATACGAAACCTGAACAAGACCTTTGGAACGTTTCCCGCCGTGCGAGATGTCTCGCTCAAGATCGAGACGGGTCAGCTGGTAGCGCTCCTGGGGCCGTCGGGATCGGGAAAGAGCACCCTTCTGCGCATGATTGCAGGTCTGGAAAAGCCTGACAATTCGGATTTGATCCAGCCGGAAGTTCTCTTTGAAGGAGTTCCCGTGGGACACAAGCCTGTGCGAAAACGGGGAGTCGGTTTTGTGTTCCAACATTATTCTCTTTTCCGCCATATGACGGTCTTTGAGAACGTGGCTTTCGGTTTGCGTGTCAGGCCCGGGAAAGTTCGCCCTGCCCGAGGAGAAATCGATAAAAAGGTCCGGACCCTTCTGGAGCTGATTCAGCTCCAGAGTCTGGCTGGCCGGTACCCGCATCAGCTTTCGGGGGGGCAACGGCAACGGGTTGCTCTGGCACGGGCGCTGGCGGTGGAACCCCAAGTGTTGCTTCTGGATGAACCCTTCGGAGCGCTCGATGCCCAAGTGCGGGTAGATTTGCGCACCTGGCTGAGGAAGCTCCACAACGAGATTAATGTAACCAGTGTATTTGTGACCCATGATCAAGAGGAGGCCCTGGAGATCGCTGACCGGGTCATTATTATGAACAAAGGAAGGATCGAGCAAGACGGTACTCCCTACGATGTATTTCATGCTCCGGAAACTCCCTTTGTGATGGGGTTTATTGGAAATGTGAATATTTTCCGGGGGAGTTTGAACGGATCCCGAGGAGTTTTCGGGTCTCTCACGGTTGATCGCCAGAATTTTCCCGGGGGGTATCCGTCCATGGAGGGAAAAGATGTCCCTGCGGAGATGTTTGTTCGTCCCCACGAGATCGAACTGCAGGAAAAAGTCGCCGGGCCTCTCTCGATTCCGGTTCGCATAGTCCGGGTTCAGCCGGCGGGAGCCCTGGTGAGGATAGAGCTCCGTACAGAAAAGGGAGAGCCTTTGATGGCCGAGATATCCCACGACAAGTTCAGGGAAGATATCTTTCGTCCCGACTCTCTGGTATTTGCAGAGCTGAAAAGGGCCAGAGTTTTTTCAAATCTTCTCCACCGTTGAGGCATCCCCTTTCTTGCGAATTTCACGCAGGGGGCCTCCGTGGGCTTTCGGGCATGGGACGGACATAGCAACGAATATTACGAACTTGTAATGATCCCGACAGGGAACGGCAATTGTGAGGTTCTATCCTTCTTGTCCAGGAAGGAGTTCGTCATGTCAGAGAAGAGCAAGAAGATACGCCTGGTGGAGACGGAAGAGGAGATCCTTGTCACCATTACCGATGCCGATGAGGTGCTCCAGTTTTCCGGGGTCCTTCCCCGAAATGAAGCAGGCTTCCAGGGGGCGCAGGGACACTATCATCTGGAACCTTCCCGGGAAGGAGATGAAATGGTTCTGCGTTTCTCTTTTCACGGAGGACTCTCCGATTCATCCATACCGGACGATCAGGATCAGGGGCCTCTGAAACGCTTCGAAGCCTATATCAAGGACCCCCTGATAACTCTCCGCGACGGGGGATTTCTTCTGGAAGGGACCCTGACCGCCTGGGTCGCTTCGATACGAGCCCGGCGGGTTGCGAAATAACAACAGCCACCAGGGTGATCAGGATCTCTCCGCGATGGTTCTGGTCATCCTGATGTGCTGAAGATCGGCCTCGGTAAACTCCGGTCCCTCGGGCTGGAAGCCGTAACTCCTGTAGAAGGAAACCGCCCGTAGCTGAGCGTGGAGATAGACCTGGTCCAGCCCCTGGTGTCGTGCCGCTTCAAGGAGCGCCGTCAGGATCAGACCTCCCGTACCGCGGCCTCGCCAGGCCGGAAGAACGGCCATGCGGCCGATCTTGCCGTCCCGTTGCAGCCGGCCCGTTCCCACGGGGGTTGTGGCATCCTGCATGGCCAGGGCATGGGTGCAAAAACAGTCTTCTCCATCCCAGTCAATATCCCTGGGAACCCCCTGCTCAGAGCCAAAGACCTGGTCCCGGATACTGCGGATCTCCGTCTCAGCTTCTGTGAAGGGAACTATCCGAACCTCCATGGTGTTATTTCCCCTCCAGGGAAGGCCGCCTCTCCAGGGATTTCCCTGCTGCTGCCTCATAATCCAGCCCGATAGCCTTGAGAATCGCTGTGAGGATAAAATTAAAGGGCTTGTTGAAGTGGGGCAAAAAGTAGACATCGGTGAAGGCTATCTCGGGAAGGGCCATCTTCTTCTGGATGGCCAGGGCAAGGAAGTATATAACCTCGGTATGGTTTATCTCGCCGTGGCTCCCAATTTGCGCCCCCAGGAGGCGGAAGGTCTTCTCGTGGTAGACCAGCTTTATGCGGGTTATGCCGTAGTCGTTCATGAACTCCGGGCGGTCAGCGTCTTCAATGTAGCTCGATGCCACGGGGAGGCCCAGTTCCCTGGCGGCAGCCTCGCTTAGCCCGGTCGAGGCGAGGTTGTTTTCAAACACGCAGATTGCGTTTGTTCCTGCCATGCTCTCAACGGTCACGCCGGGAATCCCGTTAATCGAACTGGCGGCGGCGATCCCCGATTTCACAGCGTTTGTGGCCAGTGCTACCTGCTGGTGCCGATCAAGTGCTGCGTGGTACATGGCCACAGAGTCTCCCACGGCCCACACATCGGGAATGCTTGTTTTCATGGCGCCATCTACTATCAAGGCCCCGTTTCCGGTCTTTTCGGCCTCGGACAGGAGATCGGTATTGGGGCGAAACCCCACAGCAGTGATCACCAGATCAGCCGGGTAGTGGCCTTTGTCGGTTATAACCTGCCCCACGTGATCGGGTTTCTGGGGAGATGGCGCAAAATCGATCACTTTTTCTCCCAGAGCCAGGGTTATCCCGGCGCGTCGCATATCGTCCTCCAGAAGTCGGGTAAACTCCGTGTCAAAGTAGCGGGGAATAACCCGGGTCTCGTAATCGATGAGTGTTACGTTTTTGCCCTTCTGGCGGTAGGCCTCGGCCAGTTCGATACCAATATACCCTGCTCCGATCACTGCCACCGAGGAGATTTCCGGCTCGTCTGCCTTTTTTATCAGCTCCTGAGCGTGTTGGTAGAGTTTGCAGAGCATGATGTTCTTCAAGCGTGCTTTTTCAGGGGGGACGCCAGGAATGTCCAGTGGCCAGGATCCGGCGGCATAGACCAGCTTGTCATAGCTATCCTGGAACTCCCTTCCGGTTTTGAGGTCCCGGACCCGGATCGTCTTTTTTTGTGTGTCGATGGCAAGAACGTCGTGTTCCATGAAGACCTTTGCTCCCAGAGCATCAAGCTGGACCTGGTCGCAGTAAAAGAGATCCTCGGGATTTTTTACTGTTCCTCCCACGGCCAGGGCTATTCCGCAGCCGAGAAAGCTGATATTACTGTTTCTGTCGTAGGCGTTGATCTCCAGCTCCGGATCCTGGGCAAGGAGAGTTCGGATCGCCGATGTTCCCGCGTGATTTATGCCTACCACGACGATTTTTTCCGTGGTTTTTTTTCGTGTAGTTTCACTTGTCATGGGGTGTTGCTCCTTCAGATGATGAGGTGTCAGTATCGATAATTTAGGTTTGCAAAAGCGCGAAGTCAAGAAAAAGCAAAGTTCTTTTATCAGTTTTTCCGAAATATCCCTGGGCCCGGTTGACCCTGGGCCGAGGGTGTGTTGCATAGTATCGCCAAGGAGTTTTATGTGGCCTGGTTTGTGAAATGCATTACTCTGCGCGTCTGGGTGAGTCTGGTAATCCTTTGTGTTGTTGCGCTTTTGGCCTTCCTGGTGGCGATGCTGCTCTTTCGTCATGTTGGGAGAGAGATCCCTGGAAGTCAGGAGAGGATGGAAGCCGTTCCGATTGATACGGTGCGGTCCGATGCGCCCGAGCTGGCCCGGCTTCAACGCGGGTTCGTCGGGGTTCGGACTCTGGAGTTCAGCAACCCCGATCAGCTGGATGTAGAGGAGGTGAGCCGGGGAAACATCGGGGAGCGATCGGATCGCATCCTTCCGGTGGAGATCTGGTATCCTGCTGCCAGGAGAGAGGGAAACACCGTGTACGAGGTGACCGGACGAGACGGGGATCCTCTGCTTCTTCGGGGGGCTGCTCATCGTGATGCTCCCGCAGATTATTCCCGAGGGCCGTTTCCTCTGGTGATTCTTTCCCACGGCTATCCGGGAAACCGCTTTCTCATGAGCCATTTTGGGGAGTTTCTCGCGGGCCTTGGCTACGTGGTGGTTTCTATCGACCACAAGGACAGCACCTATACCGATCAGGGAGCTTTCGCAGGAACTCTGCGCAATCGCGCCCTGGATCAGGTTTTTGTTCTCCAGGAAACGGCCAGACTGAGCAAAGAGGGGTCGGGAAGTTTCCTGGAAAGATTAGCCGATCCTGATAGAACGGGTCTCATTGGCTACTCCATGGGTGGCTACGGAGCGCTCAATGCCCTCGGTGCGGGGTTGAGCGATCGTGTTCTGGACGCTGATTTTTCCCTTCCGGGTGTTCTGGACGAGCGGCTGGCCTCTCATCCTGAGTACGCACAGACCATAGACCCCAGAATCCGGGCTGCTGTAGTGATTGCTCCCTGGGGGGCTCAGGCAGGACTCTGGGATGCTCCCTCCTTTGAGAAGATCAGCGTCCCCCTCTTTTTCATGGCAGGCACCAGCGATTCTGTCTCGGGTTATCAGGAGGGGCCCCGGGCTGCGTTTCTGAAAACCAGGGCAACCTCGCGCTATCTTCTCTCCTACGAACTGGCTGGTCACGCTGTGGCTGCCCCCATTCCCGTCCCTGCCTGGGTATGGGCTGGCAGAACCGGATTTGGTCATTACGCTGATCCCGTCTGGGATACGGTCACAATGAACAACATTGCCCAGCATTTTGTGGCAGCTTTCTTCGGCCAGGAGCTGAAGGGTGACGCTTCGATGACCCGCTTTCTTCGGGAACAGCCTGGTGATGATGATCAGGTTGCGTCTTTCCCCGAGGTTCCCCGGGGAACCCGCCTGGAGTTTCTTCAAAGCGGTGAATAGCGACGAGTCCCGATCCCGCTCGCAAGACCCCCGTCTCCAGGGATTCGCTGTGAACGGAGGGCCTCCGGCCACGGCAATCCCTCTTCGGAGACCACTTTTCGGAGCGTAGATATTTATGCGTTCCGGTGATACTGTGCAGGCCGGACAGTAAAGATGATACGCAACAGGATTTTCTATCGCCGATTGGTACCCTGCGGGGGGGCTTTGGCTTCCCCGCAGGGGATCGGCTCGCACGCACGAAAGATAATTCTCCTCGGCGGACCGCTCCTTTTGGGGCAAGTGACGCATTATTTCCATCAAATCGCTGACTCGGCGATGCTGGGCCATTTTGGGGACGACAGCCTGGAACTGGCTGCGGTAGGGATCGCCGGGCTTGCCACGTGGATTCTCATGACCCTCCTCTGGCCTCTTTCCTCGGGAGTTCAGGCTCTTGCCAGCAGGCGCTACGGCAGGGAACGCCGGGAGAGCAAAAACGATCGCTTTCGCACCGGCCAGGTTCTCGATAATGGTCTTGTGGTGACCTTTTGCGCCGGAGCGATCGCAGCCGGAGGAAGCGGTGTCTTCGGGCCAATCCTGAGCCGATTGGTGGATTCTCCCAAGGTTTTGGCCTTGTCTCTTGAGTATATCTCGATCATCCGTTTCGGGTTGCTCCCGATGGGGTTCTTTCTTGTATGCCAGGGATTTCTCGGTGCGATCAACAAAACTCGGGCCGTGATGTATGCCGGGGTTTTGAGCAATCTTTTGAATATTTTTTTGAACTGGCTTTTGATCTTTGGCCGTTTCGGCTTTCCCGCGCTGGGAGTGCGGGGTGCAGCTCTCGGGACGGTCTTTTCTACGGCTATTGCTGCTTTATATCTTATGATCGTCCTTCTGCTCGGGGAGGGGCGCCGTGAATACGGTGTTTTCCGGTTTCGCGTCCTTGATAAAAGGGTCCAGGCGGATATCCTGCGGGTTGCCTGGCCACAGGCGGTGCAGAACGCCGTGGCGCTCCTGATTTTTTTGGTCTTTCAGACCCTGGTAGAGAGTTACGGTGCGGTTTATCTTGCTGCTACGCACAGTATTTTCTCTTTCATGCGCCTGAACAAGACCCTGATCGGAGGGTTTGCCCGAGCTGCATCGATCGCCGTCGGAAATGCCCTGGGCCGGGGCGACAGGGCCGAAGCTCAGGCGGTGATGAGGGCCGCGATTCTGTTGGGAGGGTGCTTTGCCCTGGCGGTGGCTCTCTTCGTATTGGGGGCTCGTGGAACAATCGCTGCATTTTTCACCAACGATCCCGCCACGCAGGATGTTCTCCGCTTGGGGTTGCTCTTTTTTACGGGTTTCTTCTTTCTCGAAGCCCTGGGCTTCACCTTCGAGATTGTCTTTACGGGAAACGGGTTTGGTTCTTATGTCCTGGTGAGCGAGGTTGTCACAAATCTGGTTTTCATTCTGGGAGCAACCCTGGTGGCGCGGTTTTTCTATCCCCACCAGATCCTGTGGGCCTGGTTTTCCTTTGGCCTGTACCAGGTGTTTCATGCCCTCTTTCTTGCAGCAGGCTTTGTGCGCGGCCGCTGGCTTGATGTACGGGTTGAATCCGGTAGTTGTCATCCACGCAAAGAGGCGGTTTGAGGCGGGAGAAGGCAGCCCGTGGCTGACCTTCTCCCTGGTCTCCTGTTACCTGAGGGGTGGGGGGCGGATCAGCTTCGGGATTGAGCCGCTCCTGCCTCGATCATGGCCGATATCTGTTCCCGGGAATATCCCAGCTCTTCCAGAACGGCCCTGGTCTGCTCACCCAGGTAGGGACCCCGGTTGTATTCCGGCAAGGGTGTCTCGGTAAACATTACGGGACTTCGCACCAGGGTCCGTGAATTTCCCGTGGGGTAGGCCATCTCGTGGAAGCAGTTACTCTCCCAGGCCTGCCGGTCCTGGAGCAGTTCGTTCCAGGTCTGGGCTACCGCATAGGGAATATCGGCCTCTTTCAAGGCCTGCACCCATTCGTTCAGATCACGAGTAGCAAAACGCCCCTCGAGTATTTCATAGAACTCTTCCAGGTTGTCCTGGAGCCGGGCCTGGGGAAAGAACCGGTTATCGCCTTTCAGCTCGGGAACTCCCAGGATCTCCATGAAACGATCATAAAAGTAGTCGTACCGGGGCATGGCAATCTGTATCCACCGGCCATCGCGTGTCTTGTGGGCCACGTTCAACGGATTTGCCAGATGTTTTCTGGAGAGAGGAAACTGCGTTGAGGGATGGCCGTATTGCGAGCTCTGCAACATGATGGCGATGTCCCAGATAGCTGTATGGAAGAGACTGACCGTCACCTTCTCGCCGCGACCCGTTTCCCTGGCCCGGTAGAGCGCGGCCAGTACACCCGCTGCCAGATACATCCCTACCTGCTGGTCTCCGAAACCGGGGATGGTGTTCATGGGCACATGGTCCTTGTCGAACATGGTCCCCAGTATTCCTCCCCGAGCGTAGAAGGCTGTGAAGTCAAAACCGGGGAGATCCTTGTCGGGGCCTGTCTCGCCGTAGCCGCTTACGTACCCCATGATCAGGGAGGGGTATTTTTTCTTCAGCCCCTCGTAGTCCAGTCCTGCCCGTTCCAGGGCGCTCTGTCTCCAGTTTGTTATGAAGATGTCGCTCCCGGCAATGAGCTTTTCCAGGGCCTCCCGGCCGTCGGGGCTCTTTGTGTTCAGGGAGACGGAGATCTTGTTGCAGTTCTCCAGGTCAAAGCTGGTGTTCTCCTCTTCGCCTGCCGGACGCCCTTCGTTGACGGCAGTGTAGCGCAGGGGATCTCCCTCGAAGGATTCCACTTTGGTGACCTCGGCTCCCATATCGGCGAGGAAGCGAGCACAGCAAGGAGCTGCGATAAAGGTCGCCAGTTCGACGACCTTCACATTCTCCAGGGGCCTTTGATGATTCTTCATGCCTGTTCCTCTGCCATGACTGCCATGGGTGCGGGTCTGACGGTATCACCCTTTGTCACAACCATATGCACCACGTAGGGGATCATGACGATGGGTATGGTGAGGTATCCCAGGTAGCCGTATCCCTTTGCAACCAGCGCCAGCAGACCAAACTGGGATATCCCCAGGGCGAGCAAGGTAAAGGCCAGGGTTGTCAGGATTGCCATCTTTGTGGGGCGTCCCGAGGTCTCGCTTGCAGAGAACTCTCCGGGCTGGAACTTGTTACATACCCGGGCTGTAACCCCGGCAATCATGTTCACGGCCGTGGAAACGGCCCCCAGAATGATCAGAGTGCTGATGACCGGCGTCAGAATCGGTGCGCCAACCCCCGTCTGGACAAGGAGAAGCACGGGTACAGCCGAGGTGGCGTATTCGGGGAGGTGCAGAACAGCCATAAGTCCCAGGGTGGATAACATGACGATGACGCTGTTCACGCAGAATCCCCAGATCATGCTCTTTCGGGCATCGCTTTGATCCCGGAAGGGCTTTGCGTGCTGCGGCATGAGGCCAATCGAGGCCAGCTGAAAACAGGCGTAGACAAAGCAGGCCCACAAGGCAGGGCCGATCGGAGCTGATGCTGCGGCGGTTACGGAAAGATTCTCCCTGATATTCGACCACTGGGCAAAGATATTTGGGATGAAGATTAACAGGAGTCCCGTGATAATCAGGACCGAGAGAGTTGAGGCAACTTTCCGCACGATATTTGTGCCGAACACAGCCACAATAAAGATGAACCCTCCGATAATGACGGTACATATCCAGTAGGGGATTCCCAGAAGGGCCGTCATCGTGGCGCCACCCGTAGCAAAGGCAACGGAAGGAGCCACGCAGAGCAGCACAAAGTACAGAAGCTCGTAGAGATTGGAAAAAACCGGCGCGAACTTTCCGTAAAAACTGTCGTTAAAGCTCCGGTAATCGTACACCTGGTGGTTGTGGGCGTAGCGGAGTGCGTACCACTGATAGATAGCCCCTATACCTTGGGCAATCACGGGCATGATAAGGCACCAGATTCCATAGTTCAGGAAAAAGGCCTTGAGCTGCGCCCCCGAGGCAAAACCGCCGCCAAACTGCGTGGTGAACCAGACGAAAGCAACCCCGATGACAACGGGAAACTTGTCCTTGGTGATCATAACTACATTCTCCTCTGTTCTATCAATTCTTTAAAGGTTTCCAGAGCCGTTCTGGCCTGGCTAAAGTTCGACATCTGTCTATCAACCTCTATGGAGAGAAAGGGAAGCCCCGCTGCATCGCAGTTCCTCTTGACCGGCACAAGATCAAACTCTTCGGGGTCACAGAATTTGGTCATGAAATAGATCACGCCCCGAGCGTTCTCCCGGGTAGCGAGGTCGGCCAGGTAGGAGGCTCTTCCCTTTCGGGGGTCAAAAAGGACAGAGCAATGCTGCTGATTGCAAAAGCGCTCTACCAGCGCGTTCAGGGGGTCGCCCCCGGCGGGAGCATCGGTCCGGTACTGTCTTGACTCGTGGGCCAGGTCATCGGCCACCAGATGAAACCCCGCCTCGTCCAGAATGGTCAGCAACCGGGGGTGATCAGCCAGTATTCCGGTGGTGATCACTCTGGTTCTGGAGGCGGGGCCATCATCCTTCTGGTCGGGCAAACTCTGGGCTTCCTGGCCGGACAACCCCTCGATGAGTCCCTCAACCAGCTTCAGATGATCCTCTTTTCTCATAAAGTGGGCGCTCTTGAAAATGTTGCTTCTTTCTCGGGCGCTGATCCGGGGATGTTCTCCCAGAATCCTGGAAAGATCCCTCATGGCTTTCCGGTGGCGGTTGTAAAGATCGATCGATTCCGCGAGGGCCTCTTCCGAAAGGGGCGAGCCCCCCAGCCCTTCCAGCTCTGCCGAAATCTGTACAAGACCCGATTTCAGATATTCCTGTGCCGCGGGAATACCCCTGTTCTGGGGGTAACTGGTGACGATAAGGGGAATGGAGGGAACCGCGTGCTTCCAGTTCTGGGTCAGGACTTTCAGGGAATCGCAGAGCGTTGGAATGACCATGGCGCTTATTCCCTCGTAAGCACCCCGGATGCCCAGCTCCACAATGGACTGAGTTATGGAACAGATAAAGGCCGGAAAGAATGCCTTTGCCTCCTGTAGTTCCAGATCTGCTCCCCAGGCACCCATGGGTACAAATCCCTGGGAATGGATGAGCTCCTCCGGAGCATAGACCGGTGCCAGGGCGACTACCTTGCGTCCCTGACTGAGATGATGGTGGAGTTGTTTCTTGGGATTCCCGGCTGCCTCTGCAAAGACCGAGAGTATTTCCTGGTTCGTCATGGTGTCATTCCCCCTTCTTCCGTACTTCCATGAGTTCTGCGAGCCCCTGAACGCGGGTCTCGTACTGAGCCGCCGAGAAGTTTCTGGGATCTGCCTGGTCTCCGTCGAAGGAGACCACCGGAATGTCGCAACTCTCGCCTATCTGCTTGCTCATTTCCTGCATGAAACCGCTCCAGAGTTTGCAGGAGCGGTTGGTATGAACCAGAAGTCCCTCGGCGCCGGTCTTCTTGACAATCCCGATGCGTGTGTCCCGGGCTTTTTCGAGGTTTACCGCGTTTGGTACCGAGCAATACCCCCGGATCAGTCCATCCAGATCCTGATACACCTGGCCAAAGGCGTCTGCGTATATGGTGGCTACCATGTTCATCCCCCTGTTTTTCAGCGCAGAAAAAGTGGTTCGCAGATGGGGCCAGCAGGCGATTCCCTCAAACATGAAACGATGTTTTTCTTCAGCCCGGAAGGTGCTGGTTCCCTTCTCAACGGCCTCTTTATATTCCTCTATCAGCGTTTCAAAGGCCTCGGCAGCCTCCACGGTTCCCCGTGCGCAGACAGCAACGGCCATGTGGTTCAGAAGATCGAAGCCGCTCAGGGGGCTCGGTTTGTAGCGGGTATAGCCTGTTGCTTCCAGCCAGGCCCTGGAGCTCCGGTTGGATATTTCCATGACCTGCCTGAAACGGTCCTCGCTCCAGGTGGTTCCGGTGATCCTCTCGAGCTGGCTGATGGCATCCATGAACTGGGCCCTGACGTAGGCAATCTGGTCCGGACCCGGCTCATAAGCGGTATTGAAGGGGATATCGATGAGGATAAGCGGGATATCCAGGTCTTCCGCGAGATTTTCGTACCATTTAATCATGCAGTTACAGATGTTGTTGCAGCAGAGCAGAAAGTCGGGCAGAGGCATATTCTGCTCGGGTACATCCTTCACCCTGGTATAGGCCAGACTGATTCTGGCGTAGGCACAGATATCGTTTGAATATCCCTCGCTCTCGGCTATCTCGCAGAGTTTCTGTCCTGCGCCACGGGCCGCGATTGCCGCCGCCTGGTTCTCGGGATAACACACCTTGACTCCCAGGGTCTGGAAGATCTCCTGGGGAAAGTTGCTGGCGCACCATCCGATTTTTTCTCCCCGGGCTTTTGCTTCGTGAACTTCCCGATAGTGTTTTTCGATAATTGCCCCGAGCTTGAATCGTGCCGAATCAGGATCGGGGGGGGCGGGTTTTTTTCTGACTTCTTCTGCCATGGTCAATTCTCCTTGTTATATGTTTGGTAACCGTACAGGGCTGCGCCGAGGCCGCCAAAAAACTGAGCCAGGGGAGAGAAGAGAATTTCGACCTCCAGATATCGGGAAAGAGCGCCGCGGACTCCCTCATTCAGGGCAACTCCGCCGCTCATTGCCAGGGGAGGGGTAACCCCGACACGTTTGGCGAGGGAGCCTGTCCGGGTGGCTACGGATTCGCATATTCCCGCAACCAGATCCTTCCGGTTCACCCCTTGCGCCAGGTGCGATATAACCTCCGATTCTGCAAAAACAGTGCAGGTGCTGGAGATGGGGCAGATCGACTCGGCCAAAGCTGCTTCTCCTGCCAGATCACCGGCGTGAAGCTGAAGTATTCCGGCCATAACGTCCAGGAAACGGCCTGTTCCTGCGGCGCATTTGTCGTTCATCTGAAAATTGCTCATTCGACCCGATCCATCCAGGGAGATCGCTTTTGCGTCCTGCCCTCCGATATCGATAAGCGTTCGAATTCCCGGGAAGATGAAATGAGCTCCCAGGGCGTGGCAGGTCAGCTCGCTCACCCGGTAATGAGCTCCGGGGTACAGGGTGCGTCCGTACCCTGTTGCGACGGTGACACCAATCTGTCCCTCGTCCAGATCACTCGCTCTCAGGAGGTCCTGCACCACTTCCCTGGGGCCATCCGTTCCGATGCCCGCTTTCCTGAGAGATGTGGAAACTATTCGCCGACCATCCTCAAGAATGGCTCCTTTAGACGTGGTCGATCCTATGTCGATTCCCAGGCTGTACATTCTTTTGTCCTTCACCAACTGAGGTGTTATCCAGCTTCATTCAGGAAAGATTCCGTTGAACGCACTGGGCAATTTTGTTAACCTAGTGAACTGGTAAGACCGATTATAGTCGTGCTATAGTGGGGTGTCAATAATTAATTATCAATATAGCGGGGTTTCATGAGAGGAAATCCGGAAGGAGGAGGGGGCGAAGGAAGAAAGAAGGGGAGGAATGTTTGTTAAAAAGGTAAAAAAATATATATAAACGAATATCACATGAAGGAGAATAGCAATGAAACGAGTTCTGGAAGGACTGAGAGTTGTCAGTTTCGGTTTGGTTATATCGGCGCCGAGTGCTGCCCGGATGCTCTGCGACTTGGGGGCCGAGGTTATAAAGATAGAGCCCCATCAGGGTGACACCATGCGGATGATCAGACCGGTGAAGAAGGATAACCGGGGGAAGCTCCAAAGTGGTATTTTCACTGCCCTGAACTGCGGTGAGAAGTCCATGGCCCTGGATCTCAGGACGGAAGAGGGACAGGAGATCGCCCGTAAGCTCATTCTGGAGTGGGCCGATGTGGTGATCGCAAATTTCAAGCCCGGCACGCTGGCGAAGTTCGGGATCGACTACGAGACTATCAGAAATCTGAAGCCCGGAATCATTTACGGGGAGATTTCCGGCTATGGCCAGAAAGGCCCCTGGGCACAGAGGGGGGCTTACGACATCTGCGTCCAGTCGGAGTGTGGTATTGCCGCGCAGAACGGGCCCTGGGGAGAGAAGCCTCACCGCGTGGGGTTCTCTGTTCTGGACTACCTTTCGGGACGGGATCTGGTCATAGGGATCCTGGGAGCGCTTCATTATCGGGAAAGAACCGGTCAGGGGCAGCACGTGGACATCAGTCTCTATAACAGCGGAGTCACGGTGCTGGAGGATGCTATCCCGGGGTACGATATGGAGGGGGTAATTGCAGGAACCGTAGGGAGCCGACACCCTTCGGCTAGTCCTCATAACCTGTACAAGACCAGGGACGGCTACATTAACATCATCGCCATAAACAATTTCCTCTGGAAAAAGCTGGTTACAATCATGGGGCGTCCCGATCTGGAGAAGGCCGAGGGGCTCTCGACGGGTCTCGAACGGCTTGAAAACATGGACAGGATCGATGAAATAATTGAGGAGTGGACATCCCGCCATACCACCGATGAGATCGCAGAGATGATGGATGCCGCAGGTTTGCCCCGGGGAAAGCTCTGCACCGTGAAGGATGTCATTGAGTCAGAGCAGACCCGGTTCTGGAACATGGCTCCCCGTATTGAGCAGCCCTTTCTGGGAGAGGTCCGAATCAACAACTGTCCCATCAAATATTCGGAAGCCGAAACCGATATCAAGGGGCCTGCGCCCATACTGGGAGAGCATAACCGGGATGTTGTCTGCGACGTTCTGGGCTACGATCCCGAAACCTTCGATCAGATGAAGTCCAGGGGTGTCTTTGCAGACGATCTCTAAGGTGATGTATTATTATTCCGTAATATCAAGGGCCGCCCGGTGCGGCCCGTTCATCAGAAAGCGGGACACCATAACAGATGAGAGAGAATAAAAAAAAGCCGGGCTGCCCGGGGGTTCGTGGATTAGTGGTGGCGGGTTTTCTTTTGCCGCCACCGATATGGTTACTCCTGCGCTTTGCCTCGGGACTTCTTGATCCCGTTACGGTGTATCGAATGGTCCTGCACCCGGTGACACCCCTGATAAGTATGCTCTGTTTTGTTGTGGCTTTTCTGGGCGTAGAACGTGTCCGGAGGCGGATCGAAGACCACCGGGGCAGTCATGACCCGGAGAGTTGCCTGGTCGTGGTGCGGGCACTCAGAGGGGTTCTTCCTCTCTTTACTGCCTCAAGCGCAGTGAATATTGTTGCAGGGCCTGCTCTTCTCACAGGGATATTTTTTCCTGATGATCCCCATATTCTTGTAGGCGGGGTTCTTGTGGGGGCAGGTCTGATCGCTTTGGTCGTTTTGCCCTTGGGTATTGCCATAAGCAACCGGCTTGAGCGTTCAGCAGACTGGTTTCCTGTTACCGCCCGGGGACGTACTATCAGCATTGGATGGAAAACGGCGATCGTCTCGCTGGCTCCTGCTCTGGTTGGTGCCTTGCTCGTGGTCGGGTTCAATCTGGATTTGGGCGTTGCCCAGGCAAGGGGTCTGGTGGAGGAGGGCCTTCGCCCCATGCTCCTCCGGAATACCGTGCCCGTCCTGTTTCTTGCTTTCGGAACGATCATTACGTCTTTCCAGTTTTATACAACAATCCTGCGACCCCTGAGGTCTCTTCTGGGAGCTATCAATGCAGCGGCAACAGGGGACCTCACGGTGCGGTTGCAACCCGGCCTTCGCGACGAGATTGGTGTTGCCCTGGAGGCATTCAATCACATGGCCACTTCACTGCATTCCAGTCTTGGAGGAATCCGGTCAATTGTGGCACGGGTGGAGGAGTCCAGCGGCATACTGCTCTCCAGCGTTCGCGCCATGGTGCAGGCTATTGACCAGGTTGTGGCCCACACCGCCTCGACCAGGCAGCAGATGGAGACCCAGGTGGAGAGCGTGGATCAGACATCGTCGTCGATCGAGGAAATAGTCTCCAGTGTGAAGAGCCTGGATCAAGCTATTGAGTCCCAGGCATCGGGTGTAACAGAATCCAGCGCGGCCATCGAAGAGATGATCTCCAGTGTTGATTCCCTGCGCAGATCGAATAACAGGGCTGAAACTGCCGTTCATGAACTGGTCCAGGTTGCTCATGCGGGAAAAATATCGCTTGATTCTGCCCTGGAAGAGATTCACCTCCTGAGCGATAACTCGGAAAATCTGCAGCAGGCAAACAAGCTGATCGCAGAGATATCGGCCAGAACAAATTTGTTGGCCATGAACGCAGCAATCGAGGCCGCCCATGCCGGTGAGTCAGGTCTGGGCTTTACCGTTGTGGCTCAGGAAATCAGAAAGCTGGCCGAGGCCGCGGCAGATCAGTCCAAGGCGATTGCCCGTAATTTGAAGCGGGAGATCGACATCGTAGGATCCGTCGTGGAAGCAACCCGGGCGACGGCCGGGAGCTTCGCGGCAATCCAGGAGAATGTAGGATCCGTTAGTGAGCTTGTGGGCGAGATAAAACAAGGAATGGATGAACAGAGTTCAGCGGGAACCCAAATCCGCTCTTCCCTGGTCGATATAAACAACATTACACAGCGAGTTCACCAGGGATCTCGCGAGATGACCGATGGATCGTCTCATATTCTTTCTGCTGCCGCATCCTTGTCCGGTATTAGCGAAGAAGTGCGAGAGGCAATGATACAAATCGATCAGGGTGTTGCTGTTATTCGCGATGCTATCGCAGCGATCGACTCCCAGACCGGCGCTACTCGGGAAAGTCTTCAGGACGCAGTACGTAATATTGAGGCGTACACGTTGTAGTACATCCCTTCCCCCCCGGGGGGCTTCTCACGAGGACTCTGTGTGCAGCTTGTCAGGATAATGAAGGGGAAGATTTTTGTCGAGAAAGATCGAGGCAACCTTCTTCATCTCATCTTTTGACGGAGGTGGTACACCGTTCAGCGGGTAGGTCTCTCCCAGAGCCTCCCACTTATGTTTCCCCAGCTCGTGGTACGGCAGTAGTTCGACCCGTTGAACCCCTGCGAGCCTGGATACGAAGGTCGCCAGGTTCTCCACGTCAGCTGGCCGGGTGGTGTGCCCCGGGACAACAACGTGCCGTATCCATAGGGGTTTTCCCAAATGGGAAACTGTCTCGGCGAAAGCTCTGATCTTCCTGGAGGACACCCCCGTAAGCTCTTGATGAGCTCTGTCGTTCCCCTGTTTCAGGTCAAGGATAACCAGATCGGTAAGTTCCAGAACCTTCCTGACAAGAGGGGTGACCGTTACATATCCCGAGGTATCCAGCGCGGTGGTCAGATTCATGGTGCGTACCAGAGAGAAAAGATCTTTCACTGCGCCGGCCTGAAGCAGGGGCTCTCCACCCGTGGCAGTGACGCCGCCACCGGAGGGGCGCAGGAATCCTGTATAGCGCTCGATGTCGATGGCCAGGTCGGTGACGCCCGTAACCGTTCCGCCCCCTTGATCCCAGGTGTCGCGGTTATGGCAGTAGGCGCACCGCAGGGGGCATCCCTGCAGGAAGACAACGTAGCGGATCCCGGGTCCATCGACGGTGCCGAAGGTCTCCACGGAATGGATTCGAATCGTTTGGCCTGCTTCGGGGGTGGCCCCGGAGAGGCCTCCCCCGATTATTGTTCCCCCCATCAGATCCGCGCGTGGAAGGTCCGGTTGATCACATCGAGCTGCTGCTCCCGGGTCAGTTTGACAAAGTTCACGGCGTAACCCGATACCCTGATCGTCAGCTGTGGATAATGCTCGGGGTGTTCCATGGCATCACGAAGCATCTCCCGGTCCAGGACGTTCACGTTGATGTGATGTCCCCCCTCAGCGGCGTAGCCGTCCAGGAGTGCGCAGAGATTGCTCACCCTGGTGTTGTGGTCCTTGCCGAGAGATTGGGGCTCGATAGAGAAGGTATAAGAGATTCCATCCTGGGAAAACTCGTAGGGAAGCTTTGCCACAGAGCTGAGTGAGGCCAGCGCACCCTGGGTATCCCTGCCGTGCATGGGATTTGCTCCTGGTGCAAAGGGCTCGCCTGCCTTCCTTCCGTCGGGAGTATTGCCGGTTTTCTTTCCGTACACCACGTTCGAGGTGATGGTGAGAACCGAAAGGGTAGGATCGGCACTGCGGTACGTGCGGTTTTTCTTGAGTTTTTTCATGAACCGCTCAACCAGATCAATAGCAATGTCATCCACGGCGGGATCATTGTTTCCGAACTTGGGCCAGTTTTCTGCGTCAGGTCCTTCGATGGCGAAGTCCACCACCATGCCGGTTTCATCGCGGATGGTGCGGACTTTGCTGTATTTGATCGCTGAAAGTGAATCTGCACAGACCGAGAGACCAGCGATGCCACAGGCCATGGTCCGGTATACATCCCGGTCGTGGAGAGCCATCTGAATTCGTTCGTAACTGTACTTGTCGTGCATGCAGTGAATGACATTCAGGGTGTTGATATAAAGGTTCGCTATCCAGTCGAGGAAAAAATCGAATTTTTCCATCACCTCGTTGTAGTCGAGGTATTTCCCAAGGATTGGTTCAAAACGAGGGCCAACCTGAGTGCCGCTGGTCTCATCGCGTCCTCCGTTGATTGCGTACAGAAGAGCTTTGGCAAGATTGCAGCGAGCTCCGAAAAATTGCATTTGTTTTCCCAGGCGCATGGCCGAGACACAGCAGGCTATTCCGTAGTCATCACCCCAGTAGGGGCGCATGAGATCGTCATTCTCGTATTGGATCGAGCTGGTATCCACAGAGACCTTCGCTGTATATCGCTTGAACGGTTCAGGCAGACTCCGGGACCAGAGTACTGTAAGGTTGGGTTCCGGTGCCGCGCCCAAATTATAAAGTGTATGGAGAAATCGGTAGGATGTTCGCGTTACGAGGGTTCTGCCGTCGGTTCCCATCCCTCCCAGGACTTCTGTCACCCAAGTAGGGTCTCCGGAGAAGAGTTCGTTGTACTCGGGGGTGCGGAGAAAGCGCACCAGGCGCAGTTTCATGACAAAATGGTCGATCAGCTCCTGGGCTTCCGGTTCGGACAGTGCTCCCCGGGAAATGTCCCGGTCGATGTAGATATCCAGGAAGGTAGCAACCCTGCCCAGGCTCATGGCTGCGCCGTTCTGCTCCTTCACCGCAGCCAGGTAGGAAAAGTAAAGCCACTGAATTGCCTCCCGGGCGGTTGAGGCGGGACGGGAAATGTCGAAGCCGTAGTTTTCTGCCATGAGAAGGAGTTCTCCCAGGGCGGCAATCTGTTCCGAAAGCTCTTCCCGAAGCCGGATAGCCTCCTCTTCCAGAGAACCGATCTCGACAGAGCTCTTCTGCTCCTCCTTGTCCCGGATAAGTTGATCGACCCCGTAGAGAGCAACCCTGCGGTAGTCTCCGATAATTCGTCCTCGTCCGTAGGCATCGGGAAGGCCCGTGATGATTCCCGCGCTCCGGGCGGCCCGCATTTCCGGAGTATAGGCATCGAAAACACCGTCATTGTGGGTTTTTCGGTAGCGTGTGAAAATATCCCACACCCCGGGATTCAGATCGTGGCCGTAGGCCTTGCAGGCATTCTGCACAACCTTGATCCCGCCATTGGGGATGATAGCCCTGCGGAGGGGGGCGTCGGTCTGAAGTCCCACAACTTTTTCGAGCTCCCGATTGATATATCCGGGGCCGTGGGAGTCGATGGTGGAGATCGTCGAGGCATCCACATCGAGAGTTCCTCCGGCAGCCTGCTCTTTTTTAAGAAGCTCCAGAACCTCTTCCCAGAGTCTGTTTGTTGCCTCCGTAGGACCCGCGAGAAAGTTCTCATCGCCCTCGTAGGGTGTATAGTTCTGCTGTATAAAATCTCTCACATCAATGTGATTAACCCAGCGGCCTGACCTGAAGCCTGTCCATTCTGCCGGAGCAGTTTTTGCACGTATGGGAGCTGTGGGAGTCATGAAATCCTCTCATCCTGCGTTATTTGTGGTCTTACCACTTTTGGGAATAGTACAAATCTTCTGCCCTGAAGTAAACCGGATATATCAGAAATTACCGGGGAAGCTCGATAATTCTCCAGGAACCAGGTGAAGGAGGTCCGGGTTTTAGATATCGATACAAAGACCACGAGTATTTTTAAAAAACGGTTTACTTAGTATACTAGGTGTGGTAGGATTTCCCGGTAAAATCTTCTGGATTGAGGAGCCGATGCAATGATCTTTGCAGAAAAGTATGAGTTGATACGCAAGCTGGCCCGGGAGTTCGCCCAGAAAGAGTTTTCTTCCGAGATTCTCGATGAGGTTGAAGAAAGCTCGGTCTTTCCCCCGGAGCTGCTTAAAAAAATGGGTGATGCCGGCTTTTACGGAATCAAGGTGCCTCTGGAGCTGGGGGGGCAAGGCAGTGATACCCTGGCCTACGCAATTGTCATGGAAGAGATAGCCCGGGTGAGCCCCGTAGCAAGTCTCTATGTTTCCAGCCCGAACAGTCTTTCCGGTGGTCCGTTGCTCCTCTCGGGGAACGACGAGCAGAAAGAAAAGTACCTCAAACCCGTTGCCCGGGGAGAGAAAATGCTCTGTTTTGGCCTTACCGAGCCTGGTGCAGGATCAGATGCCGGGAGCATGACCACCTCAGCCCAGCCCGATGGCGACCATTACATTCTAAACGGCCGGAAAACCTTTATTACCATGGCCCCCCTGTCTGATTACGCGATCATCTACGCAAAAACTGATCCATCCAGGGGTAGCAAGGGAATCTCCGCCTTCATTGTGGACATGAACCTCCCCGGCGTTTCCTGCGGCAAACCCGAGAACAAGATGGGCCTCAAGGGGTGTGCAACGAGCGATATCATTCTGGAGAATGTGAGGGTTCATAAAGAGGATCTTCTGGGTGAGGAAGGGAAGGGATTTATCAACGCCATGAAGACCCTGGACGTGGGTCGAATTGGAGTAGCTGCTCAATCCATAGGTGTAGGCCAGGCTTGTCTGGATGAAGCAATAAAATACGCAAAAGAACGGAAGCAGTTCCGGAAGCGCATAGCCGATTTTCAAGGGATCTCCTTCATGCTGGCCGATATGGCCACAAAACTGGCTGCAGCAAAGGAACTCGTCTATAACGCAGCAGTCCTGAAGGATCAGAACAGGGATGCCAGCATGGCCGCCAGCATGGCCAAGTATTATGCCGCCGAAATATGCAATGAGATTGCCGGGAAAGCTGTTCAGATTCACGGGGGCTACGGGTTTATCAAGGATTATCGTGTGGAGCGCCTCTACCGTGACTGCAGGGTTTTTACAATCTACGAGGGGACGAGTCAGATACAGCAGTTGGTGATCGCTAATCAGCTGTTGAAATGAGGGAGAGGAAAACTATGCATATCATTGTCTGCGTAAAACAGGTGCCGGATACCAACGAAGTTCGTATAGATCCCGTAAAGGGAACACTTATCCGGGACGGGGTGCCCAGCATACTGAACCCCGATGACGCCAATGCTCTGGAAGGAGCTTTAGCACTAAAAGATTCGATAGAAGGCACAAAGGTGAGCGTGGTCTCCATGGGGCCTCCCCAGGCAACAGCGATGTTGCGGGAATGTCTGGCCATGGGGGCGGATGTAGCCTATTTGCTTTCAAGCAGGGTTTTCGGAGGTGCTGACACGTACGCTACATCTACAACTCTTGCTGCGGGAATAAAGAAAATAGAAGAGGTCTCGGGAAAGGCCGATCTTGTCTTTGCGGGTCGGCAGGCCATTGATGGGGATACTGCCCAGGTAGGTCCCCAGGTTGCAATGAGACTGAATTTTCCTGTTGTTAGCTATGTTCAGAGTATCCGGGAACTGAAACCTTCGTCGGTTATCGTGGAACGACAGCTTGAAGATGGTTTCGAAGTCGTCGAAGTTCAGTCGCCCTGCGTTCTGACCATGGTTAAGGAGCTGAACCAGCCCAGGTACATGACGGTAAAGGGGATTGTTAACGCCTACAGCCAGGAAATAGTGATTTGGGATGATGTCGCTGTGGAAGTCAGTCCTGATAAATGTGGCCTCAAGGCGAGCCCAACCCAGGTATTTCGTTCATTTACCCCGCCTCCCAAAGATCCCGGCGAGATTCTCCAGGGAGGTCCTGGCGAGGTGGTATCTCTGTTGATTAACCGGCTCAGAAAGTCCCACGCGCTCTAGGAGGGAGAAAGACAATATGGCTATCAAAATAATTAATGAAAAGTGTCGTGGTTGCAGGCTCTGTGTGAAGGGCTGTCCCTTTGACGCGATTGTCATGGAAGGAAAGATTGCTGTTATCGAGTCGGGTTGTACCAACTGCGGAGCCTGTCTGGATCTTTGTCCCTTTGAGGCAATTCTCCTGGAAGAAGAAAAAAACGGCTGCATCGACATAGCCGATTACAGCGGCGTCTGGGTTTTCGCTGAACAGCGGGGGGGTGTCCTGCAGCCGGTAGTTTTCGAATTGCTCGGAGAAGGACGGAAACTCGCTGATCAGATAGGATGCAGCCTCTCTGCAATCTTGTGCGGGGAAAAGGTATCAGCCCTGACGGGGGATCTCTTCGAGCACGGTGCTGATTCTGTCTATGTGGCAGATGCTCCGGAACTGGCAAATTACACCAGCGATGGTTACAGCAAGGTTATTGTGCAGGCCATTGAGGACTATAAACCGGAGATAGTTCTCCTTGGGGCCAGCCACATCGGACGGGATCTTGGCCCCTGTCTGGCGGTGAAGTGCAATACCGGGCTTACTGCGGATTGTACAAAGCTTGAGATCGATCCCGTGGACAAGAAAATTAAACAGACCCGCCCCGCCTTCGGGGGAAATCTCATGGCAACGATCGTCTGTCCCAACCACCGTCCCCAGATGTCAACTGTACGTCCCGGGGTTATGGATAAACCGGAGGTTCAGAAGGGGCGTCGCGGAGAAATTATTCAGCTTCAGGTGGAATTTTCGCCCGCTGACATCCGGATGCAGGTGCTGGAGGTGATAAAAAGTCTGGAAGAAAAAGTTTCTCTCACCGATGCCGAAATAATTGTGGCTGGTGGTATGGGGCTTGGCAAAGCTGAAGGATTTGATCTTCTCAAGGACCTGGCAGAAAAGATGGGAGGGATTGTTGCCTCCAGCAGGGCTCCTGTTGATGCCGGGTGGATCGATCACAGTCGGCAGGTTGGCCAGACCGGTACAACCGTGAAACCGCGGATCTATTTTGCCTGCGGTATTTCCGGAGCAATTCAGCATATCGCCGGAATGCAGGGCTCGGAGTATATCGTAGCGATTAACAAGAACGAGAGCTCTCCTATTTTTGAGGTTGCCGATTACGGAATTGTGGGGGATCTCTACCAGATTATCCCCGAGCTGATCAATGCCCTGAACTGACAGGGGCTGCCATTGTAGCGCAGATCCATCCGGAGCTGAGACGCCAGGCGAGGACTCGCTGGTTTTGCTTCGGATGGCGTGCCCCGGTTCTGAAAAGGCTTCCTTGCCGGGATCAGCCGGGGGTTTATCAAGAGAGAAGGGAATATGATTCCTCTGGAAAACATACATCTCGGTGAGTACATCTCCCGAGCAACCCAAAGGTTCTCGTCCCTTTGTGCTGTTCACTGCGGTGGGCGCTCCTGGAGCTATGCCGATCTGGGCGCGCGCAGTGACCTCATTGCATCGGGCCTGCTTTCCCGGGGAGTCCGGCCGGGAGATCATGTTGGCATCCTCGCTGAAGATCAGCCAGAGACGCTCTTTTTCTTTTGCGCTGTCATGAAGATTGGGGCCGTGGCGGTCATGCTATGCACCAGTCTTCAGTCGAAGGAGCTGAAGGACTTGCTGGTTTTTTCTGATGTGAAATACCTTGCTCTTGGAGAGGGGTATAAGGATATTGACTTCATCTCTCTTTTCGAGGAGATCGGGCCACTTCCTGCTCTGGATGAAGTATTCTACTTGGGACGGGACCCTGGCAAGCTCCCGTCTATGGTCAGTCTGAACAGACTTATTGAGGCCGGCCAGGCAGGATTGTCGGGGAATCCTGCATTACGGGATCATGTGGAGATCGATCCAGAGAGTACAGCCACAATTCTCTTTACATCGGGAACATCCTCCAGGCCGAAGGCTGTAAAATCAAGTCATTTCTCCCGGGTTAACAACGCCATCCAACAGGCCCATGACATGAGGTTGTCCTCAAGTGACAGAATTTGTGTGGCCCTTCCCATGTTTCACTGTTTCAGCCTCTCCGTAAACATTCTGGCGGCCTTCTCCGTGGGAGCATCCCTTCATTTTCCTCCGAACAGGAGGACGTTGACTATTCTTGAAACTCTTCAAAGAGGTCAGTGCACTGTGCTTCATGCGGTGCCAACACTTTTTAATGCTCTGATTTCGCGTCGGGATTTCAATGATTTCGATCTTTCATCGCTGCGACTTGGCCTGATAGGGGGGGCTCTCTATAGTCCTGAACTGTTTGTGATGATTGAAGAAAAGATGGGTATGACTCTCTTGTCCAGTCTCGGCCAGACTGAGTGCACCGCCGGTCTGACGATCTGTGACCCTGATGATCCTCTGGAGCTGCGAGCTGCCACAGTGGGGAGATTCATGGACCACGTGGAAGGGAAAATAATCGATCCTGTCACTGGTCTGGAGGTTGCTCCGGGAGAATCCGGAGAGATTGTGGTCCGGGGGTATCTTGCTATGCAAGGTTATTACAAGCAGCCCGAGGCCACGAAGCACGTTCTCGATTCGGACGGATGGGTTCATACCGGTGATTGCGGTTATATGAATGAAGAAGGATACCTCTGCCTTACGGGGCGTTTGAAGGATCTGATAATACGGGGAGGGGAAAACATCAGTCCCGCAGAGCTGGAGGGAGTGATCCGGCAGGACCCTCGGGTAGCTGATGTCAAAGTCATCGGGGTTCCCGATGATCATTACGGAGAAGAGATCGCGGCATGTCTTGTAGTTCGGGAGGGCCAGGTTCCGGAGGCTGATGAGGTGCGTAGGCTGGTTCGCTCACGGCTGGCATCCTTCAAGGTGCCTCGCTTCGTCTTCTATTTTGATGATTTCCCCAAAACTCCGGTGGGAAAGGTTCGCACCGGTGAGCTGAGACGTTACATCCTGGCTCAATTTCTCTCAGTAGCAGGTACAAAATGAACAAATGGTATCGATTCGGCCTCAGGGTTGCGATCTACGCGCTGGGGCTTCTCTCGCTAGCCTTTTCCGTGGTTTTCAGTATCAACTCCCGCTTGGGCGTCTCGCCGGTGAACTCCTTTCCCTACGTTATTCACCGTATCATTCTCTCGCGGTTCCCCGAATCTACCCTGACGCTCGGGGCGGGGGTGACTGCCTTCTTCTGTTTCTACATTCTCCTGCAGGTTCTGATACTCCGCAGGGATTTCAACCCCCTGCATCTTTTCCAGATATTATTTAGTACGATTTTTGGGTATTTTGTAAATTTTGCGCGTCTGGTGGTGGGGGACTTTTCCCTTCCCGGCTATGCAGGCCAGTTGTGCATGCTGGGAATCAGTATTTTTTTGATCGGCTTGGGTTTAGCCCTCTACCTGAATGCTCGCCTGGTCCCCATGCCTGCCGAGGGGTTTCTGGGCGCGCTCGTTGCCAGGTCCCGGGGCCGCCTTGAGCTCCATCGTCTGAAGGTTCTCGTTGATTGCCTTGTTGTCGGAACGGGTGCTATACTGTCCCTCGTCTTTATTGGCGATGTTCACGGTATACGCGAGGGAACCGTAATAACCGCAATCATGGCCGGCAAGGCCCTTGGATGGATTCAGAAGCCCCTTCTGCCCTGGTTCCAGAGACTTTGCTCATCGCCGATATCACGGAAAACTTCGAAGGATCCGGGAGCGAATATTGGAACCAAAGAACAATTTGTTGGGTAGTCTTCTCGATCTCAAACCTGTTGAAACCAAGCGGGCCAGCGAGGTGATCTACGACCAGATAAAAGAGATGATCACCTCGGGACGGCTCAAGCCGGGCGACCGGTTGCCCTCGGAACGAGCAATGATGGAAATGCTGAGTCGTAGCCGCCCTACCATCAGGGAGGCTTTACGGATGCTTGAGCGAACTGGCCTGATTCGTACCGTGGCGGGATCGAACGGAGCAATCGTGCAAAAGCCAAATACGCGGTCAGTTGAACAGGCGCTGGAGACAGCGATCCAGACTCAGGCCCTCTCCCTTTCCGAAGTCTGGGAATATCGACACCTCAACGAGACAGCGATCGTGGAATGGGCATCGCAACGCCGGACCGCCAAGGATCTTGAGGCCCTGGATAAAATATTGGAGCAGTCTCGAGAATCGGTAGATGATCCCGGGGAATTTATAAAATATGATCCTCTGTTCCACGCGGCCCTGGCCAAGGCCTCCAAGAACACTGTGGCCTATCTTTTGTCGCAGATCCTGGCTATCTCCATGGTAGCACTTTTGGAGCAGCGGATGGCTGAGCTGGATATGAAGACCCAGCAAGCCATGTGCAGGAAGGTGCTGGTCATGCATGCGGACATTGTTGCCGCCCTGAAATCCCGAGACAAGGATGCTGCCCGGAGGGCCATGGAAGCTCACATTGAAGCATTTCATGAAGATCTCAGACCGGGTACCGCCTTCGCCTACGAATAGGGCCTTTCCTCCTCCATGCCTTTCCCGGAGGGCCTCTCTCGGGATGGCATCCCGGCCTTCCACCTGCACGGAATCCTTACGCAACGCTTCCCCGGAACGACCCTTCATAGGGCCTGGTTCCCTCTGGTGTGAAAAGGCAAAAAAAACTTGACAGCAGCAAAAAACCGTCATAGCCTCAAGAAAAGCTTTGCGAAAAGGTTTTCTTGAAGAAGAGAGCTCTTCGCATCTGTAAAGGAGTAGGAAATGAAGAGATTCGGGATTGGTTCTTTTCGGATGATGGTGCCGGTTGCTCTCCTGGCAATGGTCTTTATGCTGGCCGGGTGCGGCGGGTCTGGCACAGACGAGAGCGACGCGGCCCTGCGGGTTGGAATGGTGACCGATGCAGGCACGATCGATGACAGATCGTTTAACCAGGGAACCTGGGAAGGAATTGTGCGGGCCACCGATGAGTTTGACCTTACCCGGCGCTACCTCATGCCCTCGGGAACCACCGAGGCCGATTACATTCGGGAAATAACAAACCTCCGGGATGCCGGGTTCCCTCTGATCATCACCCCAGGGTTCAAGTTCGAAACCGCAGTCTACCAGATGCAGGAACGCTATCCCGAGGTGAATTTTGTCCTTATCGATGGAGTTCCCAACAACGGTGTCTTTGGCGATGATCGTTCCGAGAGGGTAGGGTCCAACACGGTCTCAATCTTCTTTGCAGAACACGAAGCAGGATTTCTGGCGGCCGTCGCCTCTGCCCTGGAGATCGGTGAGGGTGCGTTCGGATTTATCGGAGGTATGGAAATTCCTCCCGTCCAGCGGTTCAACTGGGGATTCCAGCAGGGGATTACCTACGCCAACGAGCATCTTGGCACCTCAATTTCCCTGAATCCCCGGGATGTCCTGTATCAGGGATCTTTTGACAACGTCGCTGCAGGTCAGCAAATCGCGGCTCAGATGTTCGACAGGGGAATCGACGCGATCTTCTGTGCCGCCGGCGGTGTCGGGGTGGGAGCTATCAACGAAGCGAAAAACCGCGCTGCCGACGGAGCCTGGATTATCGGAGTTGATTCTGATCAGTACGAGCAAGGCGTCTATGCTGCCGGAAAGTCGGTTATCCTCACCTCGGCCATGAAGGGCGTCGATGTGGCTGCCTACGACATGATCGCAGCGCATCTGGAAGGAAACTTTCCCGGAGGAGAGACCCTCATGTTCAACGCTGCTTCCAACGGTGTGGGCATCCCCGATGAAAATCCCAACCTGAGTGTTGAGACCGAAAAAGGTGTAGCCCAGGTTCTGGCAAGGATTCAGAGCGGCGAGATTGTTGTGTCGGCTCAGCAGGGCGATCTCATTCGATAAGCTGTCTCTGAAAGACCTGTTGTTACTGGCCGCCGTATGTGGCTGTCGATAGTGGTCGTGTCAATAACAACAGGTCCCGTGGTGATTGCTTCATCTGAGCCATTCCTGAGGATGCGGGTCGACCCGGGGGGGTCGGTCCTGCCGGATGAGTTCGGGGCGAAGAAGCTGTGGTGCAGAAAAATACTTTTCTGCGGGAACCCTCTTCCCGGGTATAATCACGGGTATAATAAGCAAACCATTGTGGCATCGGTAAAGTGAGGGAACCATGAACATCAAGGAGCTTGCCAGGCGTGCAGGAGTGTCCATCTCGACGATTTCGCGGGTTATCAATAACTCTGCCTATGTAAGTCCCGAGATCCGCGAGCGGGTGGAGGCGATCATCACCGAGACGGGGTATCGGCCAAACTCTTTGGCCAAGGACCTTCTGAGAAACAAAACCGATACAATTGGTGTGCTCCTTCCCAGGATCGATCTGCCCACCTTTGCAGCGATGTTCGAAGGGATCACCGACGTCCTTAATCAGAACGGGTATAATATTCTCCTGGCCAACACCCGGGACAAGCATGAGGACGAGCTGAAGTATTTCCAGCTTTTTTACGAGAAACGCGTCGATGGAGTCATCTATTTCGCAACGGGAATTACCGAGGATCATGTCCGGCTGGTAAAGCAGATTCGCATGCCCCTGGTTGTCCTGGGTCATTCCGGCGAGGCTTTTTCCTGTTCGGCGGTGCGGCTGGAGAACTTTGGTGCTGCCAAGGCCATGGTGCAGCACCTCATCACGCTGGGACATCGTCGTATCGGTTGTATCGCCGTTCCCGACCACGATGTCGATATCAGTACTCATCGCAAACAGGGCTATCGTTCGGCTTTGGAAGAGGCTGGCATCGCCTTTGATGAGCGTCTTATGTCAATCGGTGATTTTGAGTATCCCTGGGGAGAACGGGGGGCTGCGGCCTTGATGTCGATCCCTGACAAGGCCGATCGCCCCACGGCCATTTTCTGCATCACCGATCGTCTGGCCGTTGCTGCTTCAGGATGGCTTCAGCGCAACGGATACCGGGTGCCGGAGGATATTTCCGTTGCCTGCATAGATGACCCCGTATTGCTTTCGTATACCCAGCCCCGGGTGACCACCATGGGTTTCGATTACAATCGGGCAGGGGTAACGGCGGGGCAGATGATAATTAATAGAATAAACGGAACACAGGCGGAGCCACAGGAGACATTCATGCCCTTTTCGTTCCGTCTCCGCGACAGCACGGCTCCCTGTCCTCAGATGTAAGGAATCCCCTGAGGAAAGGGACGTCCAAGAAAGGAATTACATGGTTTATTTTGGTCTGCCTTTAATAGAATGGTTTGGCTATCTGGCCTCGGTTTTGGTGGCCCTTTCCCTCACCATGAGCTCGATTGTGCGGCTCCGGTGGGTGAATCTGGCGGGTGCTACCCTCTTTGCCACGTATGGGTTCATCATCGGGTCCTTTCCTGTGGCGTTGCTCAATCTCTTTATCGCGCTCACGAACATTTTCTACCTGGTCAAAATGTATCAGGAGCGGGATGATTTCAAGATTATTCAACTCTCCGGGTCTGATCAGTACGTGGCGTGCTTTCTTGAGGCGCACGAGGAAGAGATTAACGAGCTCTTCCCTCTCTTTCAGAAGGCGTCGCTGCCTCAGCTGGAAGTGTTTTATCTGGTGAAGAACGCCGTTCCGATCGGTATCCTGGCAGGCCACGCCGTCGATGAGGAAACCTTTTGTATCGATCTTGATTTTGTCCGGCCTGCCTATCGCGATTTCAGAATGGGTAACTTTACCTACGACCCGGAAGGGTTTTTTCACACCAGAGGTATTCGGCGACTTCAGGCACCGGTATGCGGAAGCAAACATGATCAGTATCTGGAACGAATGGGATTTCTGAAAAAAGAAAATATCTACGAAAAACATGTGGGGGGACGCTAGTATGCAGGGTTTATACGATCAATTAGAGGAAACACGTGGTTGGGTTCAGGGAAAAACAGACATGACTCCTTCTGTCGGGGTAGTCCTCGGCTCCGGTCTGGGAGGATTAGTGGAGTATCTTCAGGTAGAGACGGTGATCGACTACCAGGATATTCCTCACTTTCCTGTCTCCACCGTGGCTGATCATGCGGGAAAACTCGTCTTCGGGTCTCTCGGTTCTACCAGAATTGTGGCCATGCAGGGGCGGCTCCACTATTACGAAGGTCATGCCATGCGCTCCCTGGCCTATCCAATCGCCCTTATGAAGATGATGGGCGTAACCACCCTGATGGTCAGTAATGCCGCTGGTGGCATGAATCCTTCCTTTGTGCCGGGGGATCTGATGGCGATCACCGATCATATCAACCTTTTCCCTGATAATCCCCTGATAGGGCTGAACGACGAGCGTCTGGGGCCCCGTTTCCCCGACATGACGAAACTTTATTCTCCCTCGCTGATCGCCTTGGCCGAGAAGAGCGCCGAAGCCCAGGGATTTTCCCTGAAACGAGGGGTCTATGTGGGGCTTTCCGGGCCAGCCTACGAAACGGCAGCCGAGATACGCTTCATGCAGTCCATCGGTGGTGATGCGGTGGGGATGTCCACTGTTCCCGAGGCGATGACCGCCCGTTATCTGGGGCTGGACGTATTGGGAATCTCCTGTATCACCAATATGGCGACGGGTCTTGCCAAAGAAAAGCACTCCCACCAGGAGGTGCTCAAAACGGCCCAGGGAGCAACCGATCGCTTTTGTCGTCTGGTAGCAGATGTTCTGCGAGAGCTGGGAGACTGAGATGAGTGGGATGGCTTCGACCCCTGAGATGAACCATGTGGTGGAAATGCTCAACATCACCAAGGAGTTCCCCGGGATTCGCGCCAACGACGACGTAACTCTCGAGCTCCGGCAGGGAGAGGTTCTTGCCCTGCTCGGAGAGAACGGCGCCGGCAAGTCCACGCTCATGAGTATTCTTTTTGGTCTCTACCAGCCCGACGCGGGAATAATCCGGGTTCAGGGCAAGGAAGTGACGATCGATAATCCCACCGTGGCCAATGATCTGGGTATTGGTATGGTCCACCAGCATTTCAAGCTGGTCCATAACTTCACCGTCACGGAAAACATCATCCTCGGGATGGAATCACTCCGCGGGCCCGTGCTGGACAGAAAAGGAGCGGCCCTGCGGGTGAAGGAGCTCTCGGAACGGTACGGGCTGAAAGTTGACCCCCATGCGAGGATAGACGATATCTCCGTGGGTATGCAGCAACGGGTGGAAATCCTCAAAATGCTCTACCGCAAGGCCGATGTGTTGATCTTCGATGAACCTACAGCAGTCCTTACTCCCCAGGAAATCAAGGATCTCCTGAGCATCATGGGAAACTTGATCAACGAAGGAAAGTCGATTGTGCTGATCACCCACAAGCTGAAAGAGATCAAGGCGATTGCTCATCGATGTACGGTGATCCGCCGGGGAAAGCTGGTCGGCACGGTCGATGTAAAGGAGACCAGCGAGGCTCGAATGGCCGAGATGATGGTGGGTCGGGAGGTCAGTTTCTCTGTGGAGAAGGGACCTGCGAAACGAGGAGAGGTTGCTCTTGATATCCAGAATCTTCAGGTCTTGAACTCACGAAAGACCCCGGCAGTGAAAGACTTTTCTCTGCAGCTGCGTCACGGGGAGATTCTGGGTCTTGCCGGCGTGGACGGAAACGGCCAAACCGAGCTGGTGGAAGCTCTGGTGGGGTTGCGAAAGGCCGAGGCAGGAAAGATTTTTCTGGCAGGCCAGGATGTTACCGATCGTTCGATCGGGGAGCGCATAGAGGCGGGGCTGGCTCATATTCCCGAGGACCGGCAAAAGCGCGGCCTGGTACTGGATTATTCGGTGCAGGACAATCTTGTGCTGGCGACGCACAGAAAAGAGCCCTATTCCCGGAGAGGGTTTTTGCAACCCGCCGCGATCCGGGCCCACGCCGAGAAGGTGATCCGGGCCTTTGATGTGCGATCGGGTGAGGGCGCCTCGACGATAGCCCGGTCCATGTCCGGCGGAAACCAGCAGAAAGCAATTGTTGGCCGCGAGATCGATCTGGATCCAGAGGTTCTCGTGGCGGTTCAGCCGACCCGGGGGCTTGATGTGGGGAGCATTGCCTATATTCACAAGCGCCTGGTAGCCCAGAGGGATGCTGGAAAGGCCATTCTTCTGGTATCGCTGGAGCTGGACGAGATTCTTGATCTTTCAGACCGGATCGCTGTTATAAATCACGGCGAACTCATCGGAATTGTCGATGCCTCCTCTACAAACGAGCGGGAAGTGGGACTCATGATGACCGGTGTCCATAAGGAGGACCTGTGATGCGGTTCAGACTCAATCGGGAACTTGTGGTGGGTCTTGTGACGGTTCTTTTGGGGCTTGTGGCGGGGGCGATCTTGATGACCCTTACCGGCAACAATCCGTTTCAGGGGTTCCGGTATCTCTTCAGGGGAAGCCTCATGAATGTGGAACGCTTCGGGAACACCCTGGCCATTGCCACCCCTCTGATATTGACGGGACTCTCTGTAGCCTTTGCCTTTCGTACCGGCCTTTTTAATATTGGTTCACCCGGTCAGGTGTTGATGGGAGGGCTCTTGGCTACCATTTTGGGTCTTACCCTGGGGTTGCCCAAGGTAATTCTTCTGCCGGTCATGACCGTTGCAGCGATCACCGGAGGTGCTCTCTGGGGGTTCGTTCCGGGATACCTGAAGGCCCGGTTCAACGTGCACGAGGTGGTGGCCTGTATCATGATGAACTGGATCGCCTACTGGATCACCTATTATACAATCAGGATTCATTTCAGCAGCGCTGGTCTTGCTACGGAGTCGCGGCGCCTTGGTGCGATGGCGTCCCTGCGGGTAACGTGGCTCACGGAGCTCTTTCAGGGATCCTACGTTAACCTGGGTATCTTCCTTGCTCTGGCGGCGGTGGCTCTGGTCGCGGTGATTCTGAACAATACTGTCTGGGGATACCAGTTCAAGGCGGTGGGGTTCAACCGCTATGCAGCAGAAAACGCAGGGATCGCCGTGCAGCGCAATATTGCGACCTCCATGATGATTTCCGGGGCTCTTTCCGGTCTGGCGGGGCTTTCTTTCTACGCAGGCTACGCTGTGAATATGGAGATCGGAATTATGCCCAACATAGGCTGGGATGGCATTGCTGTTGCCCTTCTGGGAGCAGCCTCTCCTGTGGGAGTGGTGGGGGCGGCCCTCTTCTTTGGAATACTCCAGTCAGGGAAGGGGTTCATGGGTGCTATGACAGATATTCCTCCCGAAGTGGGGGATACCATTATAGCTTCGATCATCTATTTTGCTGCCACCAGCGTGCTGATTCGGCGCTTCCTGGCTCATCGCCGATTCCAGGTCCTGTTCAGCCGGGGGGAGGATAACTCCGATGTTTGATATTTTGGTAAACCTGTTTCCCTACGCTATGGCTTTCACCATGCCGATCCTGATCACCTCCCTGGGGGGGCTCTGCAGCGAGCGCAGCGGTGTCGTCAATATCGGCCTTGAAGGGCTGATGGTGGTGGGGTCCTTCTCGGCGGCGGTGTTCATATCGCGGCTGTACCCGATTCTCGGGGGAAGCGCCCTGTGGTTTGGGCTTCTCGCGGCCATGGCGGCGGGGGCGATTTTCTCGCTTCTCCACGCCTTTGCCTGCATTAACCTTCGAGCAAACCATGTTATCAGCGGGATTGCAATCAACATGATCGCTGCCTCCATGACGGTGTTCTTTGCCCGCACCATGACGGGGTCGGGAAATATTCAGCTGCGCAACGGGTTGCCGAGGTTCAGTATTCCCCTGTTGGCCGAAGTGCCCCTGGTGGGGCCCCTGCTCTTTCGGCAAAGCTACGGCACAACCTGGCTGATCCTGGTCATTCTTGCTCTGGCCTGGTTCATTCTGTATTACACCCGCTTCGGGTTGCGCCTCTGGGCTGCAGGGGAGCATCCTCATGCTCTCGATGCCGCCGGAGTGAGCGTCTACCGAATACAATACGCGGGGGTTCTGCTCTCGGGGATGTTTGCCGGGTTAGGGGGGGCCACCATTCTTGTGACCTACTCGGGAGAGTTCAATGGTTCTGTTTCGGGTATGGGGTTTCTGGCTCTGGCTGCCCTGATTTTCGGGAAATGGAAGCCCTTGGGAATCCTGGGGTCCACGCTCTTTTTTGGCTTTGCCATGACAATAGCAAATGCCTCCCAGGCAGAGCCTGCTCTGCAGGCGATCCCCGAGATTATTCTGAAGGTTTTTCCCTACGTAGTGACGTTGCTGGCGCTCATTTTGTTCTCCAAGACCACCCAGGCCCCCCGCGCCCTGGGAGAACCCTTCGACAAAGGAAAGCGCTAATGAGGCGCTGGAAAGGTGAGCTATCGCTACGGGCCACATACGGTAGCAGTGAGATAATACCACGAGATATAAATCAAAGGAGATCCTGTGAAATCATCTGAATCTGATTCGGCGCAGCACGAGCTGGCGCACTATATTGATCACACCTTACTGAAGGCTACCGCCCAAAGCGAAGACATTCGCAGACTCTGCCGGGAGGCGCGGGAGCACCGCTTCTTCTCGGTTTGCGTGAACTCCTGCTGGGTTCGTTTGGCGAAAGAAGAGCTCGAGGGGAGCTCTGTCAAAGTCTGCACAGTGGTGGGCTTTCCCTTGGGGGCCATGTCCCGGGAGGGAAAAGTCTTCGAGGCTGCTACCGCTCTTTCTCAGGGAGCAGCCGAGATAGACATGGTCCTGAATGTGGGATTCCTGAAGGAAGGCCGATACCAGGAGGTCCAGGAAGAGATTCAGGAGATCAAGAATGCTATCGGCGATGCTCTTCTGAAGGTGATCATCGAGACTTGTTATCTCACGGATGAGGAAAAAGCCCAGGCCTGTCGCCTGGCTGTGGCGGCCGGAGCAGACTACGTGAAAACCTCTACCGGCTTTGGCACTGGTGGTGCCGTGGCAGAAGATCTTCGGCTCATGCTCGATACGGTAGAAGGAAAAGCCCTGGTAAAAGCCTCGGGTGGTGTCCGTGATGCCGCAACGGCCCGATCCTATATTTCCCTGGGGGTTCGCCGTCTGGGAACCAGCAACGGGATCGAAATCGTCTCAGGAGAAGCGCCCGATGAGAGGCCTTCCCCGGCCGGTTCCTACTAAGAGGTAAGGAATGATGAAAAAGCTGGATCGGCTCTTCATTATCGTTCTCGACAGCCTTGGCGTGGGCGCTCTTCCCGATGCTGAGGAGTACGGTGATTTGGGAGCGAACACCCTGGGCCATATCGCCGAGGCGTTGCCCCTGAAACTTCCCGTGATGGAATCGCTGGGATTGGGAAACATTCTGGATGTTCGCGGGATATCTCCCGCGTCTGCTCCCCGGGGTGCCTGGGGAAAGGCTGCTTCCCGAACCAAAGGAAAAGACTCTACCGTAGGGCACTGGGAGCTCGCCGGTGTTCCTGTAGACCAACCTCTTCCCACGTGGCCCCAGGGAATCGATTCTGCCGTAATCCGGGACTTCGAAGAGGCTATCGGACGAAAATGCCTGGGAGGCGGGGTCGCCTCGGGTACGCAGATCATTGCCGAGCTGGGAGCTCGGCACGTCGAGACGGGGTTCCCCATCGTCTATACCTCGGCTGACTCGGTTTTTCAGATTGCAGCCCACGAGGAAGTAGTGGGTCTTGAAAAACTGTATCACTGGTGTGAAATTGCCCGGAAAACGCTCTCCGTGGGGCGTGTTATCGCACGCCCTTTTATTGGTCAGGAAGGATCCTGGCAGCGCACGGCCAATCGCCACGATTACGCCCTGCCAGCTCCCGGCAAAACCATGCTGGACGCTCTTCAGGAGAAGGGCTGTCCCGTGGTGGCTGTGGGAAAGATCGCCGATCTCTTTGCGGGTCGGGGAATCGACGAATCCTGGCCAACCAAATCGAATGATCACGGTATGGATAAAACCCTGGAAATAGCCCGCCAGGAGGGGAAGGGGCTGGTTTTTGTCAACCTGGTGGATTTCGATTCGGTCTATGGGCACCGTCGGGATGTGCGGGGTTACCGCGACGCTCTTGAAAGCTTTGACTTCCGCCTGGGCGCTCTTCTGCCTTTGTTGCGGAATGACGAAGCGGTGCTGATTACGGCCGACCACGGATGTGACCCTGTCTTCAAGGGAACGGACCACACCCGGGAGTACGTGCCGATTTTGGCCGCAGGACCACCGATGAGCCCGGTTCCCCTGGGATGTCGCAACAGCTTTGCAGATATCGCAGCGTCTGCGGTTGATCTTTTGGTGGGCCCTGCCGTCTGGTCTGGCCCCGCCGGCGAAAGTTTCGCCGATACACTCGTACAGGAGGGATGAATCATGTTTTTGCCACAGGAAATTATCAGAAAGAAACGAGATAACCTGGAGCTTGAGGCAGCGGACATTTCCCGCTTTGTCCAGGGAATAACCGACAACTCCATCAGCGAGGCCCAGATTGCGGCACTCACCATGGCAATTTTTTTGAATGGCATGAGCCGCGATGAGTGCGTCGCTCTCACCCTCTCCATGCGTGATTCCGGAAAAGTAATGGACTGGACAAGTCTGGATCTGCCTGGACCCATTATTGACAAGCACTCGACAGGGGGAGTTGGCGATACAGTCTCGCTCATGTTGGGGCCTATGTTTGCTGCCTGCGGCGGATATAACCCCATGATCTCCGGCCGGGGACTTGGTCACACCGGCGGAACCCTGGACAAGCTCGGAAGCATCCCTGGATATAACCCCTTCCCGACACCGGAGCAGTTGTCAAAGGCTGTTCGCGAGGCCGGGACAGCCATTATTGGTCAAACGGGTGATCTTGCTCCGGCCGACAGGCGTATATATGCAGCGAGGGACGTGACGGCCACGGTGGAATCGATCCCGCTGATCACGGCGTCGATCCTGTCCAAGAAGCTGGCGGCTGGACTGGACGCGTTGGTGATGGACGTGAAGGTCGGATCCGGGGCTTTTATGCCCACACCGGAACTCTCCCGGGATTTGGCAGAATCAATCGTTGCCGTGGGTACCGGGGCTGGCCTGAATATCAGCGCACTCCTGACCGACATGAGTCAATCGCTTGCACCCTGCGCCGGGAACGCCCTGGAGGTTCGCTGTGCCCTGGACTATCTCACCGGAGTTGCCAGGCCAGAGAGGCTTCACGGTGTTGTTATGGCTCTCTGTACAGAAGGACTTCTGGCGGGAAAGCTTGCCGAAACCCGGGAGGAAGCAGAGGAAATGCTCCGGAAGGGCCTTGATTCCGGTGCTGCAGCTGAGCGATTTTCCCGAATGGTCTCCATTCTGGGTGGCCCGGGAGATCTCCTGGAACATCCTGATAAGCATCTTGCTTCAGCTCCGGTAGTTCATGATGTGCCGGTTCCCGACGATGGTTATATTGCAGCTTTCGATACGCGGGCCCTGGGCTTTGCTGTGGTTGCTCTTGGGGGAGGACGCTTGCGAAGCGATCAGGAGATTGATCCTGCCGTGGGACTGACTGACATCTGCGAACTGGGAGCTCCTGTGAAAAAGGGAGATCTGCTCCTGCGTGTTCATGCCAGGAGCGAAGAGGCCTGTCACAGCGTTCTTCCCATGATATACGAAGCTGTACAAATTTCCCCGGACCCTTCTGCAACGAAGGATCTTATCCAGGGGCGGGTCGTGGGGAAATAAGGTAAAGCTGCATCTCGCAACGCTCGCAGTCAAAGCGGGCTTCCAGTGTCCCCGGTTCTCCCTCCAGAATTAGTGGATGGGCCGGGGAGCCGCCCTGCCGGGGACAGAGGTCGAGTTCATGCCGAAGGCAGTAGCGACACAGCATGACCGGCATTTCCTCTTTCTTGTTCGGGAGAGCTGCCTCATGAGGAGCTCTCCGGGGCAGCGCATCCGGTGCCGGTGGAGTTTCTCCCACGCCGTGGCGTTTGTAGAAGGCCCGGGCTTTGGTGTTGGTAATGTTCAGCGATGGTTCCTCGGAGGCTGTCGGGAAAGGGGTGGTCCCCGTGGGGGGGCGAATCACGTCGGGGGGGCGTCGGGAACGCCGCTTTTTTTCGTGAACCTCAGCCAGGTCTCTCCGAAGGGAGTTCATCCAGGAGAGCGGCACAGAGGGGATCGGTTCCAGCTTCTGATCAAGGTCCTGATGAAGTGCCTCCAGGTGAAAAGGGGAGTTTCCCCACCGTGAAAACTGCCGTTCCAGATTTTCCCGGGCACGAGCGGTCCCGTGGGTGTCCCGAGCTCCTTCGGTTTGGGGAATCGTCCGTTCCAGTTGCGACGACAGGCCCTCCTCATCGGTGGCCGTTACTATCAGGACAGGTCTATCCGAGCTGTCTCTGGTACCGACGATGGTAATCTTCAGACCCACTTTGCGCTCGCCCCGGCTCTTTTCAACCTGACGGGCAAAGGCCTGGTGGTGATTACGGTAGAGGAGCGTTCCCTCCTTCAGGCTTGAACCAAAGCGGGCGCAGATCCGGTAACATTTTTCCTTTCCGCTGTTCCCCGTTGCATCGATTTCTACCCGATCCACCCGGAACCCTTCCAGCTCCCCCCGGGAGTTGAAGTAGCAGAGGCCGTCGCCGTTCCCCGGATCTGTGTGGGCAGGCAGGGTGAAGTGGTTTTTCCGGACTGTCAGAACCTTCGCCAGGGGAGCCCCTATCGCCTTGGGTGTTCCCATGGTGGCGGAATCTTTCTGACGTTGGTAAAGGAAATGGTCGGTAAACCCTCGGGAAAAGGTTTTTTCCGGGGCAGGGACAAAGGAGAAAATCTCGGTTCCGCAGGAGCTTCGGTGCCAGGAAGGGTTTTTCTCCAGGAGTTTGTCCAGAGCCTGGCGATACCAGGCGGTGACGTTTTTCACGTAGGAGATGTCCTTTAGCCGGCCTTCGATCTTGAAACTGGTTGCGCCTGCCTGGAGCAGGTCCTCCAGATTGGGGCCATTCCAGAGATCCTTGAGGGAGAGAAGATGTTTCCCTTTCAGGATCTCTGTGCCCTCGTGGGTGGTAACGCGGTAGGGTAATCGGCAGGGTTGGGCGCAGACTCCCCGGTTGGCGCTCCGGCCGCCCCAGCGGTGACTGGCAAAACACCGTCCGCTGTAGGAAACGCAAAGAGACCCGTGGACAAAGACTTCAAGTTGTATTCTTTTTGTCTCCTGCCGGATTTTCCGGATTTCCTCAAGCGAGAGCTCCCGGGCCAGCACAACCTGTTCTACTCCTGCCTCTTCCAGAAATCGGACCTTTTCGGGCGTCCTGTTATCGGCTTGGGTGCTGGCGTGGAGCGCGATAGGGGGCAGGTCCATCTCCAGAAGTGCCATATCCTGAAAGATGATCGCGTCTGCTCCCCGTTGGTAGAGCTGGTGGACAAGATCCTCAATCTGGGGGAGTTCCCGGTCGAAGAGGAGGGTGTTAAGGGTTACGTAGACTCGGGCGCTGTAAAAGCGGGCTGCCTCGATGAGGCGGGAGATATCGTCCAGGCTGTTTCCTGCTGCCTGGCGTGCTCCGAACCTGGAGGCTCCCACATAGAGGGCATCGGCTCCGTGGCGCAACGCTGCCAGACCACACTCCACATCGCGGGCCGGGGCAAGGAGTTCGATTGCTGATCCTTTTGGGGTCATCTCATTTTTTCCTGAACCTGTTGTGCTGATCCAGCTTCCGAGTATAGTCAGATCAGGGGGCTGGGGAAAACCCTTCTGGTCCACCGGCATCGGTATTACTGCAGATCTTGGAGGAGTCTGCGAGCGCGAGTCGTCGTTGAAGATATTTGAAGTAGGCCTGATTCTCTTGGCCTGTCCCATGCCGGGGAGGGTTTTTCCCGTGGTTCTGAAAGAGATCCTGGCACCACTCCCGCAGGAGATCCTCCGCAGAGATGGACCGGTCAGGAGCAATTCCCCTTTGCCCCAAATACTCCCGGGTGAGCGCTTCCGCCTGTTCCCGGAACAGGCTTTCCTCCGAAAAGATCGAAGTTCCTGAGATACCGGAACTTCCCGGAAGGTAACTCTCCCAGGGTGCGGGAGAGCTGCCGGTCAGTAAAAGCTGGTAGGTTCTCAGTCGCAGGGAATCCCAGGGGGTTGGCAGAAATAGCAGGGCCTCCGGTGTGAGACTGCGTGGCGGAGCGCCACAGCATCGCCGTACGGCCCGGCTGAAGGCGTCTGGCTGGAGCGATGCCGTCGCCGCTGCTCTGGTTACGCTGTGGTTGCGAAAGAACATTCCCTGGAGGCCCAGGAAGAGACGGCGCCGTATCAGGTATTCATACGGTGTGTAGAGGGTATACCGGGGGAAAAGACGGATAAAGTGAAAGAGGGAGTAACAGGCCTCCTGGGCCATGGTTTCCACGGTGCACCGTTCCAGCTCCTGGAACGGTCTGTCTCCATCAGGGGCCTTCCGGGAAAGATTCTCTGCTTCACCTCCCGACGCCGTTGTCTCCACCAGGCGGAATACCCGCCCCAGGCGTTCCTCAATGTCGGAGAAGGGGAGCATGGATCTGCACCAGAGATTCATCCAGGCGGTCCATGCCCTGAAACCGGTGGTCGTAGCGAAGGACCGAGAAGGAGGAATCAAGGCTGTACCCTGCCGGGAGTTCCAGATTTTCGGTCCAGTCCTCGGCGGCAGCGGCGCCACTCAGCCAGAAGATCCCATACTCCCCGGGGGGGATAATCTTCAGGGAAAAGGGCAAGGGCCAGAGGGATATCTCCGACAATTGTACCGGATGCCCCACAAAGACCTCATATTCTCCCCGGAGGCGGCTCCCGGGATGCAGAATGTGGAGCTCAAAGAACTCTCCTCTGGGAGCTTCCTCTCCCGAAGGCACCGGAGTCTGCTCCCGGAGAAGCGAGAGATAGCGTTGCCAGAGGAGCCCGATCTCGTTTTCCTCGGTCCAGGCAGCGTGGGATGTGAAGGGGTTTCCAAAAAAGCTGGCCCCGGCCAAGTAGACCGGGGGAAGGGTTTGTACATTTACCTGCATAGGAACATTGCCCGCATGGAGCGATCTTACCAGATTTCTTCGGGAAGGGGGTAATACCACTCGCCCCATTCCGAGGGAACCCATTGGGGCTGACGGTATTCCTGGACCCGGTCAAGACAGCCGTAATACGGTTTGATGTCGATCACAGCTGTCCCGGCGAAGGCATCCAGTTCGTCCAGTTTTATGCGGCCCTTGGGGCAGTCAATTGCAAGAACACCTGCCACGGTCATGTTCACCGAGTTGGGTCTGAGCGGGCTTCGAGTTGCAAAGAGTCCCGCCTGCACACCAGGAGCGTAGGGAAGATCCATCGTCATGGGGACCTTCTGATTATCTCCCTGTCCCCACCAGAAGATAATCACGTGGCTGAACTCGTCGAGCCCCTGCAACCCTTCCCGGAACTCCTCCTGGAGCTGAACAAAGGCTCCTTCCCCGGTTTTCTCCACCCACCCCAAAGGTCGGATCGTCACGGGTTCTTTCATCGTTTTGGTTTTCATGGTTAATTCTCCTGCGTATAGCCTTGCTGTCGCCTCTGCGACACGGAGGAATTTACCTGGAAAGCAGGGGAAGAACCCGGCAGAAATTGCGCTTCTGTAATGCCTGTGAATCGTAGTGGTGCCAGCCTGGATTGTCAGGAGTTTTTTGTAACGCGATGAAAACTTTTCCTGTTTCTGGCAAGAATACGGGCAACCAGGGAAGGGGTGCATCGCTTTGCCCAAGAGAGGGCTCGTCCTGCAGGAATGGTAATAACCCGCTGCCGCGAACCTGTGAGAGCAGAGACGATTGCCCGAGCCGCCTCCTGCTGGGTTTGCTGGGCCTTGCGGTTGTGTCTGAAGGAGGTCCCGTCGGCGGCCAGGGTTTCCTTGTGCGGATCGTTTTCCACAAAGCCAAGAAAGACCAGCCGGCTCTTGACCCCTGCCGAACGGTATTCTGCGTCCAGGGACTGGCAGAATCGCTCCACCGCAGCTTTTGTAGCGGAATAGATGGAGATGCCTGGAAATCCCCAGAGGGCACCCACGGTGGAGACAAAGAGAACCGTTCCGCCTGTTTTCTTCAACTCGGGCAAGGCCGCCACGGTGGGAAGGACCGCGCTCAGGAGATTCCCCCGATAGAGCCGATCCAGGGCGGGCTCGCGTAAATCTTCAATGGCACCGCGCATGGATACACCGGCATTGTTTATAAGGTAATCAAGGCGGCCGAAGACCTTAAGGGTCTCTTCGACAAGAAATCGGGCGCCCTCCTCGGTGCTCACATCGGCTGCTACTGCCAGAAGCCGGCGTTCCGGCGAAGATCCTCCGGTCCGGGGGATATCAGCTTGCAGGAGAGCCTCGGTCTCGGCCAGAGCCTCTCGCGTCCGGCCGTTCAGGACGACCTTCGCCCCCTGGGCCAGGAGGAATCGTGCTGTTTCTCTTCCGATTCCCCGGCTGCTTCCCGTTACTACGCATACCCGGTCGCGCAGACCTGAGAGGGCCCGGTTTTTCTGCATCACGGCCTTATCCTTCCGGATCGGGATCAATGTCGTAGGCCTCGGGAGGGAGAGTCGAGGTATTCATCATGGCAGCAATGCGCTGGATCGAAGAGAGGATCAGCGTTTGTTCCCAATCCTCGAGGGCATTGAAGCGCTTTACAAAACCTTCTTGCAGAAAGTTCGGGTGAGTTTCAAGTATTTCCTGGGCTTTCTCGGTGATACTCACGTAGACACGGCGTTTGTCCTCGCTTCCGCGCATCCGTGTGGCCAGCCCTTTTATCTCGAGGCGATCCAGGATCGTTGTTACCGTGGCCTGGCTCAAACTGATGCGGCGGGCCAGCTCCCCGATGGTCATGGACCCGTACTGCCCAATCTCGCTGATCACCACCAGTTGAGGGCCCGTCAGACCGTATTGTTTTGAGAGCTGGCGTGAATGTATATCAATGGCCCGGATAATTTTCCGTAGCGTGGATAGCACAAAGGTGCTGGTGTCTAGGTTATTCGTCATTTTCTTCCTGCGTATGTTCTTTTGGTACGTTCTTTTCTGGTTTCTCGAACTTGATGACCTTCCCGGAAGGGCCGGCGCCTGTTTCCTGGAGAACTTCAATGAGTTGGACACTCTGAAAGGGAAGCATGATGCTGCGGGCCTCTCCGAAGGTTCTTCGCAACTCGTCGTCGTCAGGGCCAATGATGACAGAGCTGGGAGGTGGAAATACAAGATCTTCCAGGGAAACAAAATAGGGGTGTGTCATGTCCAGGTCTTTTGCTTTCAGGGTCCGAAGCTTCTCCTGCCACATAAAATGAATTCTGTATTCAGGCACTGTTGAATGTCCTTCACTATAAATATGCAATTATTGCTTACAGCTCGTTGCAACGTACTATATCCAACATACTGTTTTAGATAAAGGGAGATCACTTTTTATTCCCAAGATTTGGAACATTCTTGTAAATTTCCTGCTATGATCCTTCGAATAAATGATGTAGATACAAAAGAATCCATTCGGTATGATAAGCAGGAATAGTGAAATAGAATCAGGGGAGCGGTCATGAATCGGGAAGCAGACTCACATCGCTGGCTTGTCGTTGTCGGAGCACTGATTATCCAGGTGAGCCTGGGGGCAGTGTATATTTGGAGCGTCTTTCAGACTCCCCTTATGGCGGCTTTCCCCGACTGGTCGGAGACAGCTGTGACACTTCCGGCCCAGCTGGTGTTGGCCTTTTTTGCCTTGGCCGTTGTCCTGGGGGGGAGGTTGCAGGACCGTTTTGGTCCGAGGAGGGTGGCCTTGGCTGGAGGGGCGCTTCTTGGTTTGGGGCTGGTTCTCTCCTGGTTCAGTCAGTTCTTTCCTTCTCCGGCGGCGCTGGTCTGGCTTATCGGGAGTTTTTCTCTCCTGGGTGGGTTCGGAATCGGCATGGCCTATGTCTGCCCCATCGCGACATGTGTAAAATGGTTTCCCGACAAACGGGGGGTTGTAACAGGACTGGCCGTGGCGGGCTTTGGGGCCGGAGCGTTTTTCTTTGCTCCCCTGGCGCGGGGATTGATTTCCGGAGGGGCCTATCAAATTTTTGGTGTCGGTCTTTTCCCGCTTCCCCACCTGGGTCTCTTCGGGACCTTCCTTGCCTTGGGGGGGATCTTTTTTTGCTCCACCCTGACAGGGGCGCAGTTTCTGAGGAATCCGCCGCCCGGTTTCGTTCCTCCCGGTTGGGCTCCCGGGGATATCGAGCAAGGAGAGACAGGAACTCCCGATTTTTCTCCCTCGGAGATGCTTCGAACGCCGCTGTTCTGGCTTCTTTGGGCCAGCTATCTTGTAGGATGCGCCGCCGGTTTGCAGGTGATCATGAAGGTTGCCCCCATATGGGAGTCTTTCAGCATGGCCGGGATGGCCTCGCCAATTCCAGAGATCACCTTTATGGGCGTCAGCGCCCTGGGCACGACCGCCGTCTCTGTCCTGGCAGTTTTCAATTCCTCGGGGAGAATCCTGTGGGGAAAAGTCTCTGATTCTATCGGCAGAAAAAACACCCTGGTCGCGATGTTTCTGCTTTGCGGGGTGGTTCTTCTTCTCCTTGACGGAATGAGGAGCTATCCCCTCTTTTTACTTGGAATCAGTCTGGTTGGGTTGTGCTTTGGGGGATACCTGGCGATCTATCCGGCGGTTACGGCTGATCTGTTCGGGACAAGGAATATTGGGGCCAACTACGGGTGGATGTATTCTGCCTACGGGGTGGGCGGGTTGGCAGGACCTTTTCTTGCGGCACGTCTGATGCGGGTCGAAGCGGAGGCAGTCTACCTGGCTCGAACATCTGCCGGAGCAGTTGCAGAACACGCTGTGCTTTTGGGTAGTTACCGGCCGGCCTTTCTCGTGGCAGGAGCGGGTTGTCTGGTGGCTGGCGCCGTCCTGCTTTGCTATCTTCCCCGGGTTCCTTCTGCCAGCCAGCCCGCAAGCCAGCAAGCCAGCTCAGGGCGATAAAGGGGGTGGCGGAAAACCTCGGCGACCAAGCTCAAAGCGTCGCAGGTGTACCACCAGAAAGGCTGCCACGAGTCGTGGAATGATCAGAACCACAGCGCTGGCACCGAGCGCGACAAAGAGCAGCGTATCTTCCAGAAGGCTATGGGATACTGCCAGGTGATGATTAACCAGATCGGCCTCCTCCTGGCCGAGATCGCCCCGGTGTCGCTCTTCAAGAATAATCGCAGCGCCGTAGGTAAGGCCCAGGGTATTACCTGCAAGCCAGAGAAAGGCTGTGCTGCGGGGCAGCCCGAAGGCTGCAACCAGAGGTTCGCAGAGCCGTGCCAGCCCCGGGAGTATGCCGCTGGACCGAAGAAAACGCTGGATGACCATAAGCACCACCACGAGCCAGAGAATATGGGCCAGGGTTCCGGCGGTATCGACGACCCATCTCTGAAGGGCAATCCCCGCAGCGGTCCAGCCGGGAAATTCCAGAGAAAAACCTGCTCCCGTTGCTCGGACTGGTTCAGTCTGGAGGCCCAGGAACCTCCCCGCCAGAATGCCCACCACCAGGGCTGTTACAAGGCGAACCATCACAATGCGTACCGGGTGGGATCCCACGCGAGCCTGGACCGCAGTTTCAACAAAAAGATTGTGGCAGATCAGGATCATCAGGGCCATGACGGTGATTTGGGCCGTGGAGAACTGCAAGGACGTTATCATGCCAATGGCCGGGTAAATTGTAACCAGGGCACCGGTTGTAACAACCAGGGTAGCCTCTCCGGGTAGCCCGGCCAGGGCCATCAGGGGATCCAGCAGTGAAGCAAGTCCCTCAAGAAGCCCGGAAAGCTGAAGGAGGAAGACTGCAAAACCTGCGGGAACCAGCACCGTTGCAAGGTTCGTGAAGGTGCGGAAGCCCAGCACAATGCCTTCGCGGAGCGTGGAGAACCAGGAATCGCTCTCTTTTGCGGAAGAGGGACCTGCCTGGTTCCGGAACGATTTCTCGTTGACTGTGGTTTTGATTCGTCCAGGGCTGTGCATCTCCAGCAGTCTAGCCCGAAAGGGGTGGTCCTGTCAGTCTTGCCGGAACTTGTCCCTCGGGTTCCATGGCAATACTCTCTTGGCCCCGGGCCGGTCATGAAAGAGAAAAGAGAAGTGTGATCTGTCGGGTGATGGATCAGCTGCGCCGGGCGCCCCAGGGCGCCCGGGTTTCGGTCAGGGGGTTTCGGCGAACCTCAGGTCATTCACGGGAGTGAGGTTTCCTGTATCTCCGTCTACGGTAAAAACATCCCAGACGGTCCCCTCCCGTTGCGGAACGGGAAACTCCGCTACCTGTTGGCTTCCATGGTACACCGTTACCCGCGCACCGCTCCCGGCCAGTCCCCAGGAGTTGCGGTTGCGCCTGTTTGTGAAGTCGTGGACCGTGTATTGGTACGTTCCTGAATCAAGACCATTAATGGTGATTGTCTCCGGCCCATAACCTTCGCGGGCATCCACATCCAGATAGTGACGCTCGTTGTAGATTCTCATGTTGTGGTAGCTAATGTGGAAGGGTGTATCGTCATCGCCGGGACCCCTCAGATGTGCGTCAAGATCAGGAGGATTTGCGCCCCAGGAGAGTGCTATCCGGATGGAGCTGGGGGGCAAGTTATCCTGCGAGAGGAGGGCGTTCCGAAGCGTTGGAAGATCATGGCGCATAAAGTCAACCGAGGATGTCGCTGCAATAAAATCCTCTTGTTCAAAGGTCACGTTGTAACGGCCCATGGGGAAACTGTGAATCACATAGAATCCGGTGTTGCTCGTTACGGTCTCGTGGCTCTCCAGGGAAGTTCCCGAGAGCGCGTCGGTCAGACGAACGGTTACACCGGCCAAAGGCTCACCATCCTGGGCGTTGCGAACATTTCCATAGATCATTCGGCGCACCGGGAAAAATCGCTGGGGCTGGTGGATTTCTCCCGTTGCACCGTTGAGCGTCAGGGCATGCCAGGCGTTGCCGTTGCTGCTGGAAGGCGGATCCAGGCGGTGCACTTCTCCATCGATCTCTACCTCGACAACCACCTGGCTGTCCCAGGCCCTCATATTGATTCCCGATTCAGCCTGAGGGAATAAATAGAGCTGGTACAAACCGTGTCGGGCTGGTTGTATTGTCCAGCTGAGGGAGTTCATGGACATGCCTCGCAGATCACCTCCTCCAGACGAAACATGACCATCTTGAGAGGTGTCGTTCCGTCCCTGGACGAACTCCTGGGAGCCATCGAGCTGCTCCGGAAGCACCAGTGCCCCTGTTAGTTGAGTGGGACTGAAGGTGCCCCATCTGACGTTAATTGATATCTCCGAAGCCAGCAGGTGAGCTGAAGAAAGGCCAAAGAGCAGTAACCCTGTAATCACCTTCCGTGATATCTCCATCCCTGCTCTGCGGTTCTGTGCGCCATGAAACATCGTGGTTTCCTCCTCTGTCTTTCATGATACTCTGTCTCGGGCAGATAACTCCACCCGAAAATGGAGAAGGTGCAGGATGCGCTCGGGAAATACTCCCTGGAAACAGGCCCGCATCATGGCGTATTTTGTAAGAGTCTCAGGAGAAATTTGACAGACCTTGATGGCTCTACTATACAATAGTTGTGCAAGCCTTTCCAAAGGAGCCCCCTCATGACAGTCCCTTCGAAATATCCCCTGCGTGGCGTCGCTGTCTCGTTGCTTGTTGTCTTTCTCTTGTTCACGGTCCTCACCGGAGTATCAGCCCGGAGAAACCGCAGACCACAGAGGCTCGATTCCCTTGACCGCCACTTCTCTCAATCGGGGAACAACAATATTACCGCTCTGAACCTTCCGGAGTTTCTTGCGGGAAATAAACTTTCGATTGAGCCCTTTGACCCTGCGGAATACACCGGTCAGGCCGTGGATCAACGCTTTTTGCAGGCCCATATTGCGAACAATTCTGCAATGACTCCTCTTGTGGAAGATCCCATATTTACCTTGCATCACGTGTATTGGGGATATATTCAGGATGAGAGCTTTGGAAAAAACGTCCTGATCGCCGAGATAGCCGGTATAGACGTCATGGAATATTCCCTTTACCTGCTGCAATTCACCGACCAGGGAGAATTGGCGAGTACCTTGCGGGTTGCCTACCATGCCCTGTTTTCAGATTCCGAAACCCGGCTTTTTTCCAGGATCAGGGAAGATCGTATCGACACCACGCACCAATCCCGATTGCTCCATCATGATGTTCCACCCCATTTGAATCCTGTTGTTGAGCGATCCTATGCAGTCGGGAGAAGCCAGGGAGGAACGTACCAGGAGATTGTCACCGGAAATTACTATATGCCAAATCCTCACGGTATGGGCCTTGCCCGAGCCATGGAGAGCGAGTTTTTCTATGCTTGGGAGACGCATCGGGAACGGCCCCGGATGTTTCTGATCGGCTGGTCCCAGGGCGGTTACATGGCCTACATAACAGAGTCCTTTCAGGATGGGATCGGTGCGGTCTTTTACGCCTGGCACATATTTGATAGTACCTCAAACAAGATGGTTTGGACCCGTTGGGACAATGAAGATGATGCCCTGAAGAGAATGTCGTCTTCGCGTCACAGGCCACAGAGTCCCGAGGCCTTCATGGAATATTACCAGAGATCCATGAAGACCATGGCGCCGGTATTAGAGGAGTTCGGCATAATCACCTATACCGAGTCGATGTTTTCTCCATTTTTCCCCCAAAACTGGTACAAGGAAGGAGATCCTGTCACGGTGCGGGTAGCAAACGAAACCCGATCCCTCCATCCCTTCGGCATTGAGAAAATAAGCGGTTATGATATGGTGATCCAACGAGGCAATCGGGAGCGTATATTTTCTGCTGAGCGGAACATGGAGGGGTTGGTGCTCGGGATTCGCCCCATTGGACGAATCCCTCATCCCCATGACCCTGATAAGGCAGTGATCGTTTCTGCGCGGATTTTGCGGGGATGGGAAGGGCCTCCCAACATGATCGGCCTTCAGGTTAACGGGGTTCGAACTGATTTTTGAGGGCCCACGCTCCGGTATAGTGGTGCCCCCGGTGAGGGAAACAAATGAGAGGAATCGGTGAAGCGATTTCAAATTATCCTGGGTGACATCACTATTCAAAAGGTAGACGCCCTGGTAAACGCAGCGAATGAAACACTCCTCGGCGGGGGTGGGGTGGATGGTGCCATTCATCGGGCAGCAGGACCGGAATTGCTCGAGGCCTGCCGGGCCCTTCAGGGCTGTGCCACGGGTGATGCCAAAGTCACCCCGGGATATCAATTGTCCGCATCCTGGGTGATTCATACGGTAGGTCCCATATGGCGCGGAGGCCATCTGAACGAGGCTGATCTTCTGGCCTCCTGCTACCAGCGGTCGCTGGAGCTGGCCTGCTCCATGAAGATCGAGACCATGGCGTTCCCCTCTATCAGCACCGGTGCCTACGGGTATCCTCTGGATCAGGCAGCGGCTGTGGCGGTAGATGGTATCGAGACCTTCCTTGCAACGCACCAGCAACCCAGGCTGGTGCGAATGGTTTGCTTCAGCCAGACCGTTCTGGATACGTACCGGATGGCACAGGAAACTTGGGAAAATCGGCCCGATAAGACAGTCCGATCTTAGGATTTTTCTCCATTCTCCGGCGAGGTCTCCGATGAGACGTCCCGTGGGGAAAGAAACCCCCGGATGATTTCAAGGAACTGCTCTCCGTAGGCTTCAAGCTTGCGATCACCAACTCCGTGGCAGCGCAGCAGAGCCTGTGCGTCGGTGGGTCTGTTCATTGCCATGACCCGGAGCGTTTTATCGCTAAACACGATGTAGGGAGGAACTCCTCGCTCGGCGGCAAGTTTTTTGCGGAATTTCTTGAGACAGACAAAGAGCTCTTCCTGGTGAGGGCGCAGGGGTTGCGGGGTATTACTGGCGGACTTCTTCCGGGAGACGCCGGAGAGTGTCCTCGTCGAACCGATGGTCATTCCTGGGTGTGGCGAACTGGTTGGTGCAAAGTCTCTTGCGGAGGAAAAGTGTTCCCTGCCCTGAAGAAGGCGACGCCCCCGGCCCGTCAAGAAAAAGCCCCCAGGACGCCCGCCTTCACCCTCATGGCGAGCGACAAAATAAGCAGCCTCCAGATCCCGGATGAGGCCAAGCCACCAGGGCCGGTCATGATCGCTTCCAACTCCAAAGGTGGGTAGTTCCTGGTGTCTCCGCTCCAGAACCCTCTCTGTGGTGGTGCCTGTGACAATATCGATCAGGTGATGGGCTCCAAAGACTTCGCCGGTTCGCACCGCTGCAGAAAGAATTTTCTGTGCTGGCACGGTATAGTCGGAAAACTCAACCTCACCAAGGCAGATATCGCAGGCCCCACAGTTGCCGGGAAAACTCTCGTCAAAGTGGGACAGCAGACTGGTTCGGCGACAGAGGGAGGTCTCGACGTACCGGAGAACCTCGTAAAGACGCTGTTCTGCCGCTCGACGTTCCTCATCAACCTGCATATGTGCAATATGTCGCCGGATGATTGCCATGTCCTGGGAGCCCCAGAGCAGCAAGGTATCAGCCTTTTCGCCATCCCGTCCCGCCCGGCCGGTCTCCTGGTAGTATCCTTCCAGGCTGCGCGGAAGATCGCCGTGGAGAACCCATCGGACGTTGGATTTGTCGATGCCCATGCCAAAGGCAATGGTAGCTACCACAACCTGCAGGGAATCCCGAACAAAGTCTTCTTGCACTCGGCCCCGTTCCGTGTCAGGAAGCCCGGCGTGATACGGCCTGGCATCAATGCCGGCAGCCCGGAGCTTTTCGGCGGTCAGCTCGGTGGATTTTCGGGTGGAACGGTAGATGATCCCCGGCTCGCCCGGGTGGTCTTGCAGGAAATCAAGAATCTGCTGCTCCACTGAGTGTTTGCGCGCCACGCGGTAGCTGAGTTCCGGGCGGTTGAAACCAGCGCGAACGATCAGGGGGTCCCGTAGCTCCAGCTGCGTGACAATATCGTCCTGTACTGTCTGGGTAGCGGTAGCGGTGAAGGCCGAAATTGGCACGGTGTTAAACTCCGTGCGGAGGCATCGCAGGGTTCGGTAGTCCGGACGGAACTCATGACCCCACTCCGAGACACAATGAGCTTCATCAACAGCAAAAGCACTGACTCCGAATTGCTTCAGGGCATCGCGGAACTCCGCTCCGGCCAGGCGTTCCGGTGAGACATAGAGGAGCTTTACCCGTCCAGCGGCAAGATCACGCCAAACGGTTCTGGCCGCATCCGAACTTTGGCTACTATTGAGATAGGCCGCAGCCAGGCCATTCTCGCGGGCTCCGTCAACCTGATCCTTCATAAGAGCGATAAGGGGGCTCACTACCACGGTGATGCCTTCCCGGAACAGGGCGGGCAGTTGATAGCACAGAGATTTGCCGCCCCCCGTAGGCAGGGCGGCAAATACATCGCGTCCGTTCAAAGTGGCCTGAACGATCTCTTCCTGATTTGCCTTGAAGGTTGAGAAGCCAAAGGCGTGTTTCAATTTTCGTCGAAGTTCTTTCTGCAGATCCCGTGTCACCCCCCCAGTATGTCCGGCAGCCCCTGGTGCGTGCAAGGGCAGAGGGGGACTGATTTATCACCGGCGGGGCTGCCTCTGGCGGGCCTTTTGGTGGTTCACGTCATTTCAGGCCATGCAACAGGCGCATGACCTTAAACATGAAGCGCACGCACTTTTTCTGCCATGATGTATGATTAAAGCTGCCAATCAGATAGGTCTCCAGCGCTGGATGGTAGAACATGTACGCCCCTGTTGCTCCCAGCACACCCCACGAATCATACTGTGGGGGAATAAGAAGCGGAACAGGCCGCACCTGCCAGATGCCGTATCCATAATCAAAGCCGGGGTACAGGTTTGCCTTGTCGTCCTTCATGATCGCCAGCGTATCCCTCGACACCAGATGAAGTCCCACCAGAGCTTTCATGAACAAAAGCAAATCTTCCATTGGTGCCACCACGCCACCGCCGGCGTAGTCAATACCGGCGAGCGCCTTTAGATTGTTCAGCCTGGTTTCCCCGATGTAGAAGCCCGCCTCGGGGCAGGAGGAAGGTGCTGCCGGTTCGGATCGATGGAGCATATAAGCCCCTTTCATCCCCACCGGATCAAAGATTACCTTTTTCAGGACAATATGAAAGGGTTCCCCGCAGACCTCCTCGACGATCAGTCCCAGAAGGTGGTAGTTCGTATCGGTGTAATGTGCCCGCTTGCCAGGCGCTGCCCGGGGTGTCAAATTCCCTTTTGTCCATTCAACGGCGTCTTGCGGCGTCATGGAGATAGTGTGGTCGGCCATCACTTTTTTGAGGAGAGGAAAGAAATTATCGGGTAAACCCGAGGTCTGGTTTAAAAGATGCCGGATCTGGATGTTGGAAGAATAATCCTTTCCCTTCCATACATGCAGGTTTTTCATCATTTCCGGGGGAAGGTAGCGCTCGATGGGATCGTGAAAGGACAGAACTCCCTGTTCATGCAAGGTCGCCAGAATGACCGACGTAAAGAGCTTCCCCACGCTGGCCATAAAGACAGGTTGCTGCGGGGACACTCCCTGTCCCTCTCCTGGTCCTGCTGCGAGGTTCATATGGATACCCAAGGTATCGGAATGTACCAGCAGATAGGCGTTTCGTATGGTTGGGTCTCTTTCTACGTGCCGGTGAAAGAGTGCTTCAATTTCCAATCCCCTGGTCCGGCCTGGTGATTGGACAGAGTTATCGTTCATGACTGCTACTTTATCATGTCAGTTTTATCACGTCAGTCACGGCAGGAGAAGCTTCAGGTTTCTCCGAATTTCATAAAAAAACTGGATAATGATCCTGAAAACTTCGAGACTGTCGGTAGATGGGAAAAATCTTCCGAGAACACCTGCACGCAAGAAACGCGCAGTTTCCTGTGAGACCACCTGTGGGGGTGAGACTGTGGGGACGGACCTGTGATGATGAGAGATTCAACGGTGCGAGAATTGAGCGCCTTATGTTAAGGCCCTTTCCAGGAGATCCGGCATGAGTGAGCGTCCTTCAGTTATCCTGGACGATGTTGTCCAGCGGGAAAATGTTCCCTTGAACCGGAAGGAACAGGAAGTCATGGCCCTCATTCTGAGAAAGTTCGTGTGCAAACAACTGGGAGACCTTTTCCAGCAGGTCAAGCCCGATATCGCTGCCAAAGTGCGGAGTGTACGCTCTCTGCAGGAGTTAAAACCACTTTTCCCTCTGTTGCATCGGGCGATTCGGGAGAACTGGATCACTGACAACAGCTTTTTTGATGTGGGATGGCAGGATTTTATCGAGCTTTCCAAGAGGAGCTACCTTCAGCTGAATCCCAAGACCAGAATCAGCCAGATCCGTCCCGGATTTCTGGTCAAGAACATGACCCGCTCCAATTTCTACGGAATCATGCTCACCATGGACTACTGCACCATGGGAATCCACGCCGACAATTTTAGTCAGCATTATCCCTTCGCCCTGAAATATTTCACGTTGAGTTTCGAACGGAACCCCGACGACGTTCTCCAGGAGTTCCGCTTTTTCAATCAGGCCATGGTGACCGAGGTTCTGCTGGGACTCATGAGCAGGATCGGTGCGGCCACGGCAGATCCCGGCGTGAGCATCCGGGAAGAATTTGATCGGTTAGGGTTGAAACTCAAGACCACCGACAATATTCGGAGCAGTTTTGAATATCTGAAAAAACTGTTTTATATAAGCATGATCCATAACCATGCAATCGTGATGGTCGGTCGCAAGACGAATGTGGGTTACGTAAACGAAAAGCACGAACTTTTGACAGCTTGCGACTCTGCGGTGCAGGGGTGTTTCAGAAGAATCACCACAGACCCGGGGTGGACCCTGGACGATCAGACTACAGATCTGGCTCTGCAGATACAAATGAGGCCCTCCCGGGGGGAGGCCGCCCGGACCGCGTTGCTTCCAAACCTGATACGGGCAATCCTTGAATCGGTTCGTTCCGAGTTCCCCCTGATACACAATGAATCGCCCCTGAGAAGCCGTAAAATAAAGCAGGGGATGGAACGGGAACTCCAGCCTGACCGATACTACCGGAAGGTTATCGATTTCCTGATGGAACATCAGGCGCTTGTGCAACAGATAATCCGCAAACACCGAGAGGAAACGGCATGAATCTTGAGGCTCGTTACGAGGAGATCAGGAAAAACTTCGAAGATCTGGAAATCCATCAGCAAGCACAACACAACATCTCCCTGCTGGAGTTTGCCTTCATTCTCTGCTCCATTCTGGTGATGATCCCCTACGAGCTGGCTCTCACTGCACAACCAATGCTTGTTTTTGGGACCTTGAACCTTTTTTTTGATCTTGTTTTTCTGGTTCTGCTCGTTCGCTTTATTTCATGGAAGAAGGAGGGGCGGCTCACACTCTTTACCGCTGTCACCGACAGTCTGGCGGCTCTGCCAGGTATGCTGGCTCTCATTTTTCTCGTTGTATCGCTACTGGCGTCCCTGACAGGTTCGGCTGACTTTGTTGTTGCCGATTTTTTGGCTGCCGGGGGGCTCTCGGTGGGGATCATCCGTTCCACCAAGCTGCTGAGAGCATTGCGTCTCACCCGTCTCTTCAGGCTCTTGCGTAACATCAAAATGCTCCGCTTTATTGCGCTCAAATCGGATTCTTCTTCTTGCGAGGCTACCGTGGGATGGCTTGGGTTTTTCGTTCTGGCCATTCTGATTCTGCTCAGCGCCACCACGACAGTCTGGGGACCCCTGGGGTACATCCAAGACAGTAGCGAAAGAGCCCGCGAGAGATTGCAGGCGGATCTCGAAGCCCGTGATCCCGCTGATAGTAGCGACGTCCTCAGGATTCTCGGGGAACACAGCAGGGAAGAAGACTGGATCTATCTGCAACGGGGTGATCGCCGGAACTATGGCCAGAATTACCGGGACCTGTCAGAGAGCGAAGCCGAAACCTCGCTTTCGCGGCGGTACAACGGGCTCAACAGCTACGTGGTGAGTGCCGGAGACTGGGAGATCCTCATGAAGAAAGGCCTCCAGTTTCATGCGCAACGTCGGCATAACGTTCTCTGGGTCACGGGGATCATCGTGAGTGTCACCCTGTTTTCCATGATATCAACCAGTCTGATCGGGCGAACCTACACAGACTATCTGAACGATTATCGCAAGGCAATCCTTGACTCCTATAAGGGGATCGAGAGTCTCTTTGAGGTTGACCCCGGTCAACTCTGTCGGAATGACCGTGATTCTTTCGCCTATGCCATCGGTCTGTATACCCGAGACTTTCTGACACTGGTTCGGGATTATCGCAAACTGAGCGAGAGTCTGGACGAGAAGGATCAGGAGATCCGTGACCTGAACGAGGTAATCGGTGGTCTTGAGGCTGATCTTGAGCCAGTCGATGCCGATTTACAGGCCTGCGTGGAGGTGCTCCAGAAGCTGTGTCGCAAGAACCCCGGACTCGCCGGGAAAATTAACTCCCGAAGGACGTTTCGAACCTTCAGTCTTGGCTAAAGCGTTCCATGAACCAGGGCCAGCCATTTCGGGAGCAGTTGTACATTTGCAATCCGTCTTTGCCGGTTCTATACTTTGTAGACGTAGATACAGAGTGGCTGTTCAGGAGTCATCCATGGAAGCAAAACGGAAGAGTTTGAAGAGAACTCTGATGGTTGGGATTCTCGGGGTGGGATTTGTCACTATTCTGGCGATTACTCTTGCTTCGCTTGTTATAATTTCCGACAGCAACCGCGCTGCTCTGGACGATCTCGATCAGGAACTTCGAACCTCCTTTGATAGACTTATCCGGTTTCAGGTAGAAACAGCCTACACCATGCTGGAGGAACTTGATCGCCTTGCCCGGGAGGGGATTCTTTCCAGAGAGGCTGCTTATGAAACGGGCGTCTCCTTGCTCAGGGAGATCCGCTACGCTCTCCACCCTGAGGATACGGCCGACGGTTATTTCTGGGCTGATACCGGCGAAGGCGTTAATGTGGTGCTTTACGGACGGGAGGATGTGGAGGGCAAGAGCAGAATCAATCTCCAGGATGCTCTGGGGAATTACCTGATTCAGGACATTCTTGCAGCGGCCATGGCCGGTGGCGATTTTGTAAACTACTACTTCCCCAAGATGGGAGAGACCGAGCCCGAACCAAAACGATCCTACAGCATATATTTTGAACCCTTCGATCTGGCGATCGGTACTGGAGCCTATACAGATGATATCGATGCCTTGGTGGAGGAACGGGCTCGTGAGATGCAGCAGAGGTTCGCCACGCTTCTTCTGATTCAGTCGATTATTGCCATTGCCGGACTGGCTCTTATGGGGGGGCTTCTGCTCTTTATATCCTCCAGAGTCGTCAAGCCAATTTGCCGCACCGTTGCGTCTCTGGAAGAAGCCGCTCGCGGGAAGGGTGATCTTACCAAGCGAATTCCCGTGGACACCACCGACGAGATTGGCCTGCTGGCCGAAAGTTTCAATCTCTTCACCTCTTCCCTGGAAAAGATGATCCTTCAGATACGGAAGTCAGCCTACCGACTGAATGAGCAGGGGGCGAGCCTTTCGTCGAATATGGAAGAGACGGCGGCCGCTGTTAACGAAATATCGGCGAACATTGAAAGTATCGCGGGGTTGATTGACCGCCAGGGCACAAGCGTTTCCGAGTCAAGCTCGGCCGTGGAGCAGATTGACAGGAACATTAACGAGCTTGAAAGGATTATTACCCAACAGGCTGGAGCTGTTTCGGAATCATCGGCCTCGATTGAAGAGATGATATCCAATATTGTTTCCATCGGTAATACCGTTGGGCAGTCGGACGAAAGAATAAAAGAGTTGGTTAAGGCAGCTGAGGGCGGCAAAGAGCAGGTCGGTGCCGTCAATCGCCATCTTCAGAAAGTCGCCCTGGAGTCGGAAAGTCTATTGGAAGCAAACAAGGTAATTTCGTCTGTTGCAGCGCAAACCAACCTGCTGGCCATGAATGCAGCTATCGAGGCGGCCCACGCGGGACAGTACGGGCAGGGTTTTGCCGTCGTGGCAAATGAAATTCGCTCTCTGGCAGAAAAAACAACCCAGCAGTCCAAGGCAACCGGGGCCTCTCTGAAAAGCATAAAGGGCCTTATTGATGGTGTAGCAGGGACGTCCGGAGAGGCGGAAACTACCTTTGCCCAGGTCCTCGAAATGATCATGACCGTGAGCTACCTGGGGGAGGAAATTCGACATGCTCTGGAGGAACAGAATACCGGAGGCCGCGAGATTCTCACGGCCCTTGAAAAAATGAAGGGGCTCATGACCGAGGTAACCTCTGGTGCTGGAGAGATCGGAACAGGTCGTGCAACGGTCCTTGAAGAAATTACCCGCCTGAGAGAAATCAGCGGTCAGGTGAAGGAGAGCATGACGGAAATGAGGGCCGGCTTGGGAGAAATCAACACTGCCATCACCGATGTGACCTCGGAAATGGCTGAGAACAAGGATCTTATCGATGGCCTGGCTTCCCTTGTAACCCAGTTTGAGGTAAACGAGACCGGAGATCCAGGCCCCCGGTAGCCCGGCTCCTGCAGGATCGCCCCGAGACGCTGAGGCAATATGAGGAGGAGATGGTTGCACAAGAGTAATACCTTGTGATACCAATCCATCATGAAGGCAAAACTCCCTGTAACAGTCCTCTCGGGCTATCTTGGTGCAGGCAAGACAACGCTTCTGAATCACATCTTGGCAAATCGGCAGGATCTGCGCGTTGCAGTCATCGTCAACGACATGTCCGAGATCAACATAGATGCATCACTGGTGAGAGGTGGTGAGGCTGCGCTGAGCCGGAGCGAGGAAGCTCTGGTTGAGATGTCGAACGGTTGCATCTGCTGCACCTTGCGGGAAGATTTGTTGAAAGAGGTTGCCCGTCTGGCGCGGGAAGACCGCTTTGAGTATCTTCTCATCGAGTCTTCGGGAATTTCGGAACCCCTGCCGATCGCTCAGACCTTTACCTTTGAGGACGAGAACCAGATTAGTCTTCGCGAGCTGACCCGGCTTGACACCATGGTGACCGTTGTGGACGCATCGCGGTTTCTTGACGACCTTTCTTCGCAGGATATGCTCGAAGATCGCAAGGAGCAGGTTGCAGACGACGATGAGCGAACAGTGGCCCATCTGCTCACCGATCAGGTCGAGTTTGCCGATGTGATCGTCCTGAATAAAGTTGATCTGGTCGATGAAGATACCCTGAGAAAGATATCCTGCCTGCTTGCGGCGCTCAATCCTTCGGCTCGCCAGATCGAAACTACCTACGGAATGATTGATCTCAGCGAAATCCTTGATACCGGCCTGTTTGATCTTGAAGAATCCGAAGAAACAGCCGCCTGGAAAGATGAGCTGCGTGCTGACCATACTCCTGAGACTGAAGAGTACGGGATATCCAGCTTTGTCTTTCGCGCAAGAAGGCCCTTCCACCCCGGGCGGCTAACAAAGTATTGGGAGGCCGACCAGGACAACCTGATACGGGCAAAGGGATTCTTCTGGATTGCCACGCAACCAGATTACATCTTTCTCTTCTCGCAGGCAGGAACACAGAAGCAGATTGATCTTGCAGGGTACTGGTGGGCGGCGGTCCCAAAAAAGGATTGGCCGGAAGATGCCGAGTCTCGAGACAGGATCCGTGAGGCCTTTGCGGGCGAGTGGGGTGACCGGAAACAGGAAATTGTACATATTGGCATCGGGATGAACCGTGCCGAGATCGAGGCTCGCCTGGAGGCGTGCCTGGTTACCGAGGAAGAGTTTCAGCAGGGGCCGGCTTTCCTGGCATCATGTGAAGACCCCATTGGAGCGCATCTGGAAGAACAAGAGGTTGAGGGGCGCTTGATCTGAGAGGTCAAAACCGTATTTTTTCTCATCTATGGAAACCTGCTTCGCCCTTTGTCCGTCTGGATACGACAGGCTGACTGGGTCTGACAACAGATTAGCAAGGACGGTCAAGATTTTGCCTCCTAATGTCTTGCATGATGGCCTCGGGAGGTGCGGAAGCGAAATGGCTGGGGACAAAGAAGAGCAAGTAGTCAAGGCGGTGCAGCGGATGCAGGACTACATCGTGCGGCATTTGCAGGAACCGATTACAATGCGGCAGCTCGCGACTGTCGCCTGTTACAGCCCGTACCATTGTGCGCGGATGTTCAGGGAACTGACCGGGGTCCCTCCATTTGAGTACATCAGGAGGGCGCGCCTGACGAAGTCAGCGCTTGTCCTGCGGGATGGAGATAGACGGATCCTTGATGTCGCTCTTGATTTCGTCTTTGACTCGCATGAAGGGTTCACCAGGGCTTTTAGCAGGGAATTTGGCGTTACGCCGAAGCGATATGCAAAAAAGCCCGGACCCGTGCAGCTGTTCTTGCCCTACGGCGTGGAATTCCAGCACCTCTACAAAAAAAGACACAAGGAGTCTCTCATGGAAAAAGCACAGGAAAAGGTCTGTGTGGTTTTTACACAGGTTGTCGAACGCCCTGCGCGCAAGCTGATTCTGCGGCGAGGAACGAAAGCTTCCGATTACTTCGAATACTGCGAAGAGGTCGGCGGCGATGTCTGGGGCCTTCTGGTAAGCATTAAAGAGGCCCTCCACGAGCCAGCCGGCATCTGGTTGCCACCCCGCATGAGATCTGGCGGAAGCGAGTACGTCCAGGGGGTAGAGGTTTCTTCTTCCTACGATGGGGACATTCCTGAAGGATTCGAGATCATCGACCTCCCGGCGTGTCGAATGATGGTGTTTCAGGGCGAGCCCTACGATGATGTCCATTTCGAGGATGCAATCTGCTCCATGCAGGAGCAGCTGAAGAAATTCAGGCCCGAGCTGTATGGCTACGCGTGGGACAAGGATAATCCGAGGTTACAGTTGGAGCCGCAGGGCTGGAGGGGCTACATTGAATTGTGGTCTGTGAAGGAAGTACAAAAAAGCTGACCCGCGACAAGGGAGTCATGGATTTTCATGACTCCCTTCCCTGATCGCACGAAGAGTATTATTGAGATAGTTCATACTTAAGGCCGGCCCGAAAGGACAGGGCGGAGGGATGTTCCGGAGCTCCGGAGTCGACTCAGACATGGCCTCATCCCGATTTCTCGACAAACTGATGATTATTATCATTTTTGGGGAGTCCAGAGTGCTGGAGGAGCGACTGCCTGTGGAGCACCTGTTGACCGCGACATCCTGAGGAGGGGCGCGGTGCCCTGGATTGATCTGAAAACGGGCAGCTGTTTATAGTGACGGCAAGGGTGTTGCGTCAATGGAGCAGGATCGGGATTCCTGCAGAAATCGATCATGAAAATCTGTGCACCAAGAGCGTTTGAATTTTATTTTTTATAATAACGACCGCAGGCTTCGCTATACAGGTAATTTTTTGTGTTATATGAGTTAGAAAATGTTGTTTTAATGCCCCACGAAGAAGAAGAGAACCTCTCTTCGATTGTTAGACATGTTGATCCTTCACTACAGTTCATACGGATTCTCAAAAAATCGCTTGATGCTCGAAAGAAAAACAAGGTCCACTGGAAATATCGGGTGTTAGTTGAAGGGCCCCTCGGGATTGATAAGAAAAATCTTCATCCCTGGAGTGAGCCTTCTCCGCAAGTCCTTACAAGATCAGAAAATACGTCGATGCTCATTGTCGGTGCAGGCCCTGCCGGTCTTTTTGCTGCTCTTCGCCTTGCCGAGCGGGGAGCCTCGGTTGTTGTGATTGAAAGGGGCAAAAGGGTCGATGAGAGGATGAGGGATATCTCTCTTCTGAGAAACAAGGGCCTTCTCAACATCGAAAGCAATGCTCTTTTTGGGGAGGGCGGGGCAGGGACCTGGTCCGACGGAAAGCTCACCACAAGGGTGAACAAACCAGGTATCTCATGGATTTTCGACCGTCTTGTTATGTGCGGCGCACCAGCGAATATTCTCTATGATTCCAAGCCTCACCTGGGGACAGATCTTCTCGTGGGTGTTCTGAAAAACCTGAGAGGAACGATTGAATCTTTGGGAGGCGTTTTCCACTTTGAAGAGAAGGTTCTCGATCTTGTGATAAAAGATGGAGCAATCCGTGGAATAAGGACATCAAAAAAGAGGGAGCTTTTCTTCGAGAAAATAATTTTTGCGATTGGTCATTCAGCAAGGGATAGTTATGAGATGCTCAGAAAGAATAACGTTTCCCTTGAAAAGAAAGGATTTGCAATTGGTGCGCGGATTGAACATCCATCAGAGTTTATTAATGAGTCTCAGTACGGGATATTCCATAAAGATCTTCCCGCTGCCGATTACAGGCTTGTCTATAACGATCCATCGGGAAAAAGATCTGCCTACTCCTTTTGCATGTGCCCTGGGGGGGAGGTGATTAACTCTTCATCGGAGTTTGAGCGGTTCTGCGTAAATGGAATGAGCAACAATGCCAGAGATGGTAAATTCTCTAATTCTGCTATTGTTGTCTCTGTTCACCCGGAGGATTTCTCCTCTGATCCGCTTTCCGGGATCGAATTGCAACGGGAAATCGAAAAAAAGGCCTATGAGATATCAGGGAAGGGCTTTGCTCCCCAGCAGAGAGCTCTCTCCTTCATGAATGACCGACTTGATGCTCAAAAGGCCGATTGCTCCTTTCGTCCTGGTGTCTGTTCCGCCAAACTTGATGATATTTTGCCAGGGTTCACAGTAAAAATTATCAAGGACGCTATGCAGCATTTTGACAAGAAGATTCGGGGGTTTCTATCGGAAGGTGTTTTTCTTGGGCCAGAGACAAGAACATCCTCTCCGGTAAGGATAGTCAGGGACGAGGAGGGAGAGTCTTCTGTTAAAGGCCTCTATCCAGTGGGCGAAGGGGCCGGTTACTCCGGTGGTATCGTAAGTTCCGCCCTTGACGGAATGAAAACTGCAGACAAAATCATGGATCGGCTTCGACATTCCTGATCGTCGTTTTTAAGTGCCCTGGTGATGGAACTGTGGCACGGTCCATTTCTTGACAATCGGCGCTCCCAGCGGCACTTGTCCTGCAAGGAGATCGGGGCGAGCCAACTTCCCGTATTATCCTTGCCTTCGGCTGACTGTTTTCATAGATTCAAACCTGCGATGAACAAGACAATTATTGTATATGGTGCAACTGGAGGAACAGGAAGTGCGACAGCTCGAAAGCTTCATGCGGAGGGATACAGGCTTCATCTCGTAGCCCGCAGCGAAGATCAGCTCAGTGCGCTCGCCGATGAACTGGATGCTGGTTACACCCATGGAGATGTCACAGAAAGCGATCTCTTTGCCCGTGTCGCCGAGGATGCTGGCGCGGTGGACGGACTGGTGTATGCTATCGGCACAATCAAGCTTCGTTCCCTTAATCGACTTTCAGCGGAAGATTTTGTTGAGGACTTTACCGTTAATGCTGGAGCTGCAGCTCTCGCCGTGAAGGCCGTGCTGCCGGCTCTGAAGAAAAGCAAAGCAGATCCTTCCATTGTTTTCTACTCGAGTGTGGCAGCCCGGCAAGGTTTTTCGATGCATGCTTCCATCGGTATGGCAAAAGGGGCTGTGAGTGGCCTCACGGTTTCGCTGGCAGCGGAGTTGGCCCCGGGTATTCGGGTCAATGCGATTGCTCCTTCCCTTACGCAGACATCACTGGCCAGCGGGATACTCTCCAATCAAAAGCTCGCCGAGTCTATTGCATCAGCACACCCCCTCAGGCGTCTGGGTGAGGCCGAGGATATTGCTGCGGCAACGGTTTTCTTGCTCTCGGAGAAGGCTAGCTGGATTACCGGTCAGATAATCGGCGTAGACGGAGGCCGTTCCACACTGCAGATAGGTACATGAGTCGATCGGTCTAAGTAACCCGGCCCCGAGGGACATCCCAGTTGAGAAAGTTCCTCGATTGTGGCCTGGGGAATTCTTGTGGCATTTGGGCAAATCGGAGTCCTCAAAACATGGGGGGCCACAGATTCCGAGAGAAAACATGGGGAATGTGGAAACCTTGGGCAAATTTGAATAGAGTGTATTTGACTGTGGTGGCCCACGATTACCGGGTGCCTGTTAACTCTTGCATTTTAGGGAGATTGGAATGAGAAAGACATTAGTGGCAGGGCTGGTCTTTGGAGCTCTCTTTATCTGGGGCGCATCTGCAGAGGGTACGTTAACCCTCAATGATCTTGACAGGTTGATTGACAGAAATTATTGCGTCGGTTGTATCTCGCAAGGAATTATGTCTTACACGGTAGACTCAGGGGCTTTACGGGAAGCTGGTCTGCCGTTATCTGGCTCGTTGCTGACTTCCGAGAGAGGCGATTTACTAAGAAATAATGCCGGGAATTTCTTGGTCAGACAATCTTTTGAATATAAGGATTACTTCTTCATGTTTGTTGGCAGTACTGCCAACAACAGGACGGTTTTGTCCGATGTTCTTGTGATTCAAAAAGAAACTCAGGATGAGTGGCTAGCTATCGGTCCGTCTAGGGTTGATGGTAAGGATTCCAATCACTATTGGTTAATTGTAACAGAAACGGACTGGACGGCAGAGACTGATGAGGTGCGGGCAGTTTTTTTCGCAAACCCTGCAACGATGCGGATCGAAGAACTGGAGTTCACCTCTGCGACGTTCTTTTCTGAGATTTAGGTGCTTGTGTACACACGTGTCGAGACGAAGGGCAGGATCTTGTTTTACTGGCAGATCTCGGAAGCAGGCATTCTGTTTTCTCCTTCTTCAGGATTGCCATAATCTGTGGGTCTGAAAACCCTGACGTTCTCATCGTCACTCATCTTCCAAGGATCGTTGGTTTTCTATTTTGACAAACACCGCCGTGACCCCCGATAGCATCCAACGAACACCAGAGGAAATCAGGCACCGCCTTGGTCCTTACTGGTTCTGCATTTCTGAAAAGAAATCCTCTTTTCCAGATCCAGTAAAAATGATCCGGGTCCATTATCCGCCGAATATATTGATTTTTCCAGCAGAAAAGACTTTCTCGCTGACCAGATTGCCTTCACCGATCGCCCTTGAACAGGCGGTTTCAATCCCTGGATCGTGCAGCTTTCCGAATAACGAGTGCCGTCCTCGGGAGCCCGGGATGCCCCAGGCGTCCTAACGACTTCGATCACCGGCGGCGTTCAGCCGGCCAGTGCATCGGGTTGTTATCCGATATTACCGGTTTCGATGTCGGCCCGGTCCCAATCCGGTACATCCCGGTCCGAAACCGTATCGAGTATCGTGTCGAGTCTCGAGAACATCATTTTCTTGTCAATTCCGCGACGCATATTCCGGAACAGCTGTCCGGTCTCGAGTTCTCCGATCTCCTTCGTAAACGCGTACATCGCAAACTGATTGATCGATACACCTTGCTGTGCCGCAAGCGTCTCTATTCGGTCCTTCAGTTCCTCGGGAACACGTATCGTTAATGTGCTCTTACTCATTACGTTTCCTCCACTCATACATGAACGCTCCTGGCGTCACGATATGGATATCATTGTTATTCAGGTCGGAATCCAGGATAAAGTCTCGAACATTACTGGTAATCAGGTATTCGCTCCCGCTCGCGCGAGCAAGCTCAATGAACATGTTGTCGCCCTCATCCCGCAGATTAGGCCGCCATGTGTATGTGATGTTCGTCGGTTTTCCCACTGTTGCCAGGAACTGCATGATCGTGTCCACCTGTTCGCCATCCAGACGGAGTTGCGACATGTTCTCCTCGCGAGTCAAAATGTCCCGGTACTCCTGAAACACCGGAACCGAAATCGCAGCCACGATTGTTCCGTCACGTACAGATCGAATAATCTGGTGTGATGCACCTCTCCTGCTGTAGAAAGCCTGGAACAAAACGTTTGTATCTATCGTAACAACCACCCTCAGATGATAGCATATATACTATCATTTTTCCAGCATTTCTTTTTCTACTCACGTTCGGATAACATTTGCTTAACTTGTATTACTGTGCCCGAAGGGCTTGGCGGGATTTTTGCTAATGCAAAAAATATGACAAAGGGAATGACAAGTTAAAGCAGTTGTTAGGCAAATTATGTGATTATTTATACGAGTCTTTTCTTGCCTCAATATCAATGATGAATACAATTACCATTTCATCAGAAACTTTATAAAATAGCCGGAAATTCCCAATTCTGTATCGATAAATATCTTTATATTCACCTTTTAGCTTTTTTATATTAGGACCGAAATAAGGGTTGTTTCTTAATATTGGATAGACGTAGTCAGTAATTTTTTTATAAAGATATTCATATTTCCTATTCTTGATTTTTTTATTGAATGTTTCGGTCTCGGCAATTTTATATTTATTCAATAATAGTGTACCTTCCAGCGTTGATGTCAGATAGTCCTTTTTGTAGCTCATCTGAATAAGCCATGATCTCAGTCATTTCAGCATCATCCACAATCGTTTCATTCACTGTGTAGTTGAGGGTTGCATACTCAACATAGTTTGATATTGTTCTTTTTTGACCTTCTGCAGCTTTCTTGAACATTTCATAAATATTATCATCAAGCCTTACTGTAATTGTCTTTGACATTGATTGCCTCCCTGCTTCAAATGTATTCGAATATATTCTATCTGTCAATTCGATTATGATTTTTGGCGCCCGCAGGGCCTGCCTAACGCTGGCTTAACCGGCAATGCCTGACCAGCGGAGCGGGGTGGCGCGGTTTGTGCGCAAGCGAGCGAAGCGAGGTGCACAAATGGAAACGGCAAACTAAACTAACCAGCGCGGGGAAATCAGGCACCGCCTTGGTCCTTCATGACAATAGGCGAGTCAGGTTGAAGCGATTGTTCGAAGTCACTATTTATTCTATCCAATTTTCTAATCTAAGATCTTCAATTCTTTCAAATTCTTTTGTATTGTTAGTAACAAATACTAAGTCCTTGCTTAATGCCTGTGCTGCTAATAGCATATCTATAGGACCGATAATTCGTCCTTCTTTTCTAAGTTTAGATTTTAGTTTTCCGTATGGAATTGCATCTTTATCATCAAACGGCAATATATTAAATAAAGATAAATATTTTAATAATGCTATTCTGTTCTCTTCAATCTTGGAACTATTCTCAATTCCATATTCTAATTCTGCAATAGTTAAAGTAGATATATAGATTCCCAGTTTGGATTTTTCCTTTATTTGCTCTAGAACAAAAATAGGTTTTTTCTTGATGGCGTAAATGCATATATTTGTATCAAGTAAATACATCAAAGTTCTTCTCTTTTTTGATCTAGATCTTGATTTCTTCCTTCAATCATAAAATCATCAGAAAACCCATTTAAACCTTCTAAAAATACTTCCCAGGCTTTTTCATGGGGAATCAATAATACTGCATCACCATGTCTCTGTATATAAACATCATCCCCTGAAAATTGATATTCTTTAGGCAGTCGAACAGCTTGAGACCGTCCATTCTGGAATAACTTCGCTGTTTGCATTATAGTTTCCCCCTGACCATGATATATATTATGTCAATGCTCTGCCCATATCTCTGCGCGCGCAGCGTCCTTCGAACATTTGCATAACCTGCAAGCCGTTAAGCTGGCGTGGTTTTTGCCCGGCGCAGCCGGAATAGCAAAAACCATGACAGTAGGCGAGACTGATTAATGCACTTGTTAAATTACCTCTTTAGATTTCATTATTCTTATTGTTTTAATTACTTCATTCTTATCAATTAATTGGTTTGTAACGTATTTATGAATTATAGTATTTAATAAAGTCTGATAGGGCATTCCTTCTTGCTGGGCCTTTTCTTTGAGCAGATCCAAATCAAAAGATGACATTCTCATACTTATTGCTTTATTCCTACGAGTTGTATCAATAATATTTTCTATACGCTTGCGCTTTTCTTCCGATACACTCTTAAAATTTTCAATATTATCTTCGATTATTTGTTCTTCTTTAGTTAATTTATGATTCATTATCATTTCCTACATATAGCTTATGATACTTACGACTCTTGAAAGCAGTCTTCAATACTATCTGGTTTTTCTCGTTCAGGAGAAAGGGTACAACCCAGGTATAATCATCTATCATTATTACAAAATACAACTGATCTGAACGGGTAGGGTTTTCGATAATATCAATGTAATTTTTATGAAAAATTTGCTCGCTGATTTCCTCAAATGAAATCCCTCTTTCTTCCTTGAGCTAATTGTTCTTGTCCTCGTCCCAGACAATATCCATAATTATAGGGTAATGTCATGTATATACATTGTCAACTGAAAATGCACCACGACAACGGATTGAAATCAGTCGACGCGATTATCTTATCTGTTTTTGTCAATTTAACATTTGCTTAACTTGCATTACCGTGCCCGAAGGGCTTGGCGTGATTTTTGTGACTGCAAAAATCATGACAAAGGAAATGTCAAGTTGAAGCAGTTGTTAGGCAAATTTTCTTTTTAACTTACGTATTAATATATCATCCAAATTACGTCTTCCATCGATAACAGCAAGTATTATTACACTATCATTTTCTATGCGATAAATAATACGCCAATAGGACTCAACTACTTCTCTTATTCCAATAATATTATTTTTTTGCAATTCAGGTACAATTCTTCCTTTTTCAGGAAATGTTTCCAAAGTCTGAATTCTGAATACGAGCCTATCATATACCTGTCGAGCATAATCGTTGCGATCTTTTTGGTAATATAAAATTATTTCTTCAATATCCTGCTTTACTACAGAAGGAATTGTTATCTTATATTTATCGATCATTTTTAGAAGTATTTCCTTTCCAATTCAGCAAACACCTCATCAGCACTTTGTACTTGACCTTTTTTTATATCATCTTCTGCAAGCTGTATAATTCCCACCAGTGCAAATGCGTCTTTTATTTCTTGATATGAATCAATATCCATTAGAACACCTTTTGCTTCACCATTCTGTGTAATTATAATTGGATTATGATTTTCATTTATGTATTTCATCATATCAGCAGCATTTGTTTTGATATAGGAGATTGGTTTTATATCTTCCTTAAGATTTATTGACATTTTGAACCTCCGCAGTCCTTATATAGTACGGCAATTGACCCCTGTTGTCAATTGAATTCTTTTGTGCGCAGCGTCCTTCGAACATACGCTTAACCTGCGAGCCGTACATTGGCGTGAAAATTGCTGAGCGAAGCGACTGCAATTTTCATGACAATAGGCGCGTCAGGCTGAAGCGATTGTTCGAAGTCTCTATTTATTCTATCCAATTTTCTAATCTAAGATCTTCAATTCTTTCAAATTCTTTTGTATTGTTAGTAACAAATACTAAGTCCTTGCTTAATGCCTGTGCTGCTAATAGCATATCTATAGGACCGATAATTCGCCCTTCTTTTCTAAGTTTAGATTTTAGTTTTCCGTATGGAATTGCATCTTTATCATCAAACGGCAATATATTAAATAAAGATAAATATTTTAATAATGCTATTCTGTTCTCTTCAATCTTGGAACTATTCTCAATTCCATATTCTAATTCTGCAATGGTTAAAGTAGATATATAGATTCCTAGTTTGGATTTTTCCTTTATTTGCTCTAGAACAAAAATAGGTTTTTTCTTGATGGCGTAGATGCATATATTTGTATCAAGTAAATACATCAAAGTTCTTCTCTTTTTTGATCTAGATCTTGATTTCTTCCTTCAATCATAAAATCATCAGAAAACCCATTTAAACCTTCTAAAAATACTTCCCAGGCTTTTTCATGGGGAATCAATAATACTGCATCACCATGTCTCTGTATATAAACATCATCCCCTGAAAATTGATATTCTTTAGGCAGTCGAACAGCTTGAGACCGTCCATTCTGGAATAACTTCGCTGTTTGCATTATAGTTTCCCCCTGACCATAATATATACCATGATATATATTATGTCAATGCTCTGCCCATATCTCTGCGCGCGCAGCGTCCTTCGAACATTTGCTTAACTTGCATTTCCGTGCCCGAAGGGCTTGGCGTGATTTTTGCGACTGCAAAAAACATGACAAAGGGAATGACAAGTTGAAGCAG